>DATFCC010000071.1:0-5894 GCA_035253505.1 Hyphomicrobiaceae bacterium | reverse complement strand
CCGTTTGCATCGGGCCTATTCAGCCGGTCCACCGGCGCCACCCTGGCATGCGGCGAGCTCCGTTGTCGAACGATGACGCACCCTTACGGTGACTATCGCCAAATGGTCCAGCAGGAAGCTCACGGTCCGAGGGGAGAGCCTGGTGCGCGTCATCACACAGATTCCGAATAACGATCTGCACGAGGCGCAGAAGGTCGCCAGGATCGCGGAGCGCGCGGGGTTCGATTCGATCATCACGGCGGAGAACGCCCACAATCCTTATCTGCCGCTTGCGGCTGCGGCCCTGGTAACAGATCGCATCCAGCTCGGTACGGCGGTGGCAATGGCGTTCCCGCGTTCGCCGACGGTCACGGCGCACGCGGCCTGGGACATCCACAAGGCGTCCAAGGGGCGCTTCTACCTCGGTCTCGGTTCGCAGGTGAAGGCCCACAACGAGCGTCGGTACGGCGTCGCCTGGACGCCGCCCGCGCCGCGCATGCGCGACTACATCGGGGCCGTGCGCGCCATCTGGGATGCCTGGGAGAACGAGACCGCGCTCGACTATCATAGCGATACCTACAATCTCACACTGATGACGCCCAACTTCTCGCCGCGGCCTGCGGGCCTGCCCCGCATCCCGGTATCGATTGCCGCCGTCGGTCCGGCCATGCTGCGGCTGGGCGGGGAGGTGTGCGACGGCGTGCGCCTGCATCCCTTCTCCACCCGCCGCTATCTGGAGGAGGTGTCGGTGGCGCGCATCTCGGAGGGGCTGGCGAAGGCGGGCAGGCAGCGGTGCAGCGTGGAGATCATCGCCGGCGGCTACGGGTTCATCGGCACCGGGCGCAACGCAGAGGCCATTGCCAAGGCGCGCGCCTACGTGCGATTCCGCATCGCCTTCTACTGCTCCACCAGGGCGTACTGGGACGTCCTGCGCCTGCACGATCTCGAGTGGCTCGGCGAGAAGGTCAATCCTCTGCCGCGCGAGAACCGCTGGAGCGAGATGGCCGAGCAGATCCCCGAGGACAAGATCGATCTTTTCGCCACGCTCGGCGAGTACGAGGCGCTGCCGGCGGCAATCGAGAGGCGCTATGGCGGCTGTGCCGACACCGTGCTGCTGCAGATAGGCGCCGACGAGGACATCGACCGGCTGGCGGCGTGCGTGGCTGCAATCCAACGCATTCCCTCGCCGTTCGGGGGGTACGCCGAGCAAATCTCTGCGTCCTGATGGCCTCTGTCCTGCGTCCGACGGGTAGCGCAGCACGGAGGCAGTTGGGTAGCATCGCAACGGGCGCGAGCGCCAAAGAACGCAAAGGGAGGAAATCGTGCGGCTGATGAGAGGTCTTTGCGCTGCCGTGCTGGCCGCCAGTCTTGCTGGCCCCGTGCAAGCCCAGTCCGCAGCGGACTATCCCAACCGGCCGATCACGCTGATCGTCCCGTTCGCCGCCGGTGTGTCCGCCGACCTGCTGTTTCGCGGGCTCGCGGACATTGCCTCCAAGCATCTTGGCCAGCCGATCGTCATCGAGAACAAGTCCGGCGCGAGCGGCACCCTGGGGCCGGCGGTGATGGCGACCGCCAAACCCGACGGCTATACCATCGCCCAGATCCCGCTGCCGGTCTTCCGTCTGCCCCACATGCAGAAGGTGACCTTCGATCCGCTCAAGGACTTCACCTACATCATCCTGCTGGCCGGCTATCAGCTCGGCGCCGTCGTCAAGGCCGACAGCCAATTCAAGACCTGGGCCGACGTCATCACCTACGCCAAGGCCAACCCGGGCAAATTCACCTACGCCACCATCGGTGCCGCAACGACGCCGGGCATCGCCACGGCCCTGGCGGCACGCGAGGCGGGCGTGGAAATGACCCACGTTCCCTCAAAGGGCGGCGGCGAATCCATCGCTGCGCTGCTCGGCGGCCACGTCAACATGATCGTGGAGAGCCCGGCCTGGGCGCCGCTGGTCGCGTCGGGCGATCTGCGCCTGCTGATGGTGCTGGGCAGCGTGCGCGAGAAATCCTGGCCGGACGTGCCGGCCCTGAAAGAGGTCGGCTACTCCTTCGACTTCGACAGCCCGACCGGCCTCGCCGGCCCCAAGGGGATGGACCCGGCCATCGTCCAGAAGCTGCACGACGCCTTCAGGAAGGCCTATGAGGATCCGTCGATGCCGGCTCACTACGACAAGGTCCAGTTCAGCCGGCGATACATGAACAGCGCCGACTTCACCGCCCTGGCGGCCAAGCTCGTCGAGGACGAGCGCATCGCGCTGGGCAAGGTCGGGTTGCTGAAGAAGGACTGAGCGGGAACGCGGCGGGCCGTGACCGGTAGCGAGGTTGGCCCCGCGCCGCGTTCTGACCGAGCAACGCCGGGCCTGCGATGATCGTCGACGTGCGCACGTATACCCTCCTCCCTCGCAAGATGCCGAGGTACCTGGAGCTGTTCGAGAAGCACGGTCTGCCGGTCATGGCCCGGCACGGCCTGCACCTGATCGGCTACTACGTGAGCCACATCGGGCCGCTCAATCAGGTCGTTCACCTATGGCGCTACGAGAGCCTCGCTGACCTGGAGAGAAAGCGGTCTGCGCGCGATGCCGACCCGGACTGGGGCAAATTCCTGGCGCTGACGGACGGGCTGGTCTTGATGCAGGACAACAAGATCATGCGCCCGGCGCCGTTTTCTCCCGGCGCCACGCCTGAGGCCGCCTGAGGTGCGGTTCCCCTTTCCGCCCCGCGAGCGGAGGCGGCCGGCCCCGAGGGGTCAGGCCGGTATATGGCAGACGGCCTCGATGTTGTGGCCGTCGGGATCGAGGACGAAGGCGCCGTAGTAGTTGGCGTGATAGTGCGGTCGCAATCCGGGTGCGCCATTGTCCTTGCCGCCGGCCTTGAGCGCGGCCTTGTAGAAGGCATCGACGCCTGCGCGGTCCTTGGCCATGAAGGCGAAGTGGACCCGGCCGGTGATGGGACGCCCCGCGCCGATCCAGAACTGCGGCCGGCCGCCGGCGCCGAAGCCGCAGGCGTTGTCGCCGCCGGTCTCCTCGGATGAAACTTCCATCACGAGGTCGTACCCAAGGGGGCGCAGCACCTGCAGGTAGAAGCCTTTCGACCTCTTGTAATCCGAAACCGGGACGCCGATGTGGTCCAGCATGACGCGCACTCCTGACTGACGCTGCGCAGCGGAGACCGCTAGACGCGGCGTTCCACCATCAGCTTCTTGAGCTCGGCGATAGCTTTGGCCGGATTGAGGCCCTTCGGGCAGGCCTTGGCGCAGTTCAAAATGGTGTGGCAGCGATAGAGCCGGAACGGGTCCTCGAGGTTGTCGAGGCGGTCACCCGTTGCCTCATCGCGGCTGTCGATGACCCAGCGATAGGCCTGCAGCAGCACGGCAGGTCCGAGGTAGCGGTCCTCGTTCCACCAGTAGCTGGGGCATGACGTGGAGCAGCACGCGCACAGGATGCACTCGTAGAGGCCGTCGAGCTTCTCGCGATCCTCCTTGTCCTGCCTCCACTCCTTCGGCGGTGTGGCGGTGGATGTCTTCAGCCACGGCTCGATCGACTGGAGCTGGGCGTAGAAGTTCGTCATGTCGGGAACCAGGTCCTTGACGATCTTCATATGCGGCAGTGGGTAGATCTTGACTGGACCCCGCACCTCGTCGATGGCTTTGAGGCAGGCCAGCGTATTGGTGCCGTCGATGTTCATGGAGCAGGAGCCGCAGATGCCTTCCCGGCACGAGCGGCGGAACGTCAGGGTGGAATCGATCTCGTTTTTGATCTTGATCAGGCCGTCCAGGACCATCGGTCCACACGTCTTGCGATCCACCCAGTAGGTGTCGATGCGCGGGTTGTGGCCGTCATCGGGATTCCACCGGTAGATGCGGAACTCCGCCCAGTCGCTGCCGCGCGCGGCAGGCTTGTTCCAGGTCTTGCCTGGCGTGATCCTGGAATTGCTGGGCAACGTCAGTTGAACCATGGGCCTGCGGCTTCCCCCGTGTGCCTTGAACGCGGATTCTCTCGCCGGACTGTCATCCCTCGCCCGTGCGCCTGTCAACGGCCCGGGGTGACGCGGTCAAGGGCCGCTCAATTGTCACGTACGATCCGCAGGACGTCCTCGCCATAGCGCTTGAGCTTGCTCTGGCCCACGCCGCTGACCCTTCCCAAGGCGTCCAGGTCGCCCGGCCGCTGCCGCGCGATGGCCGACAATGTGACGTCGTGGAAGATGACATAGGGCGGGACGTGCTGCTCGGCGGCCCGGTCCCGGCGCCAGGCGCGCAAGGCCTCGAACAGCGGAGCGTCCCCGGCCTCGATGCCAAGTCGTTCCCCGCCATGGCGCTTGCCGCGGCCGCGCCTGCCCGCGTTCCCCGTTGCCGCCTCCGGTGGCACATGACGCACGGACACGCGGCGGTCGGTGCGGTAGACGGCCCGCACGCCTTCCGCGTCGCCGAGCCCGATCAGCGGCCGGCCGTCGTTGGGGTCCTCGCGCAGCAGCCCCTCGAACAGGAGCTGGTCGAGCAGGTCCCGCCACCCGGTAGCGCTGAGCTCGCGGCCGATGCCGTAGGTGGATAGCTGCGCCTCGGATTGCGCCACGTTCTTCGTCTTGCCGAGCAGGTGGTCGATGACGCGCCCGCGCCCGAGCCGTCCCCCGAGCCGGTGCACGGCCGACAGCGCCTTCTGCGCAGCCTCGGTGACATCGACGGCCTCCGGCGGATCGAGGCACAGGTCGCATCGCCCGCAGGCCGTCACGCCGTCCTCGCCGAAGTAGCGGCGCACGGCGGCCGGCCGACAGCTCGTGCCGTCGAGCATGGCGTAGAGCTGGCGCACCTTGCGCATCTGCACCGTCTTGACGGTCTCCTCAACGTCGCGGCCCTCGATGCGCCGCATGGCCCAGGCCATGTCGGAGGGCGAGTAGAGCGTGATCCCCTCCGCGAGGGTGCCGTCGCGGCCGGCGCGGCCCACCTCCTGCCAATAGGCCTCGATGGCGGCCGGAGGATCGGCGTGGATGACGAAGCGGATGTCCGGCTTGTCGACACCCATGCCGAAGGCGATGGTGGCCACCATCACCGCGGTATCGGCTTCCAGAAACTGGTCCAGCCGGTGCGCGCGCAGGTCCTGGTCGAGGCCGGCGTGATAGGCGAGGGCCGCGACACCTGCCGCCTGCAGCCGCTGCGCCAGACGCTCCACGCCGTTGCGCGTGCCGGCGTAGATCACGCCCGACCGGTTGGGACGCTCGGCGACCAGCTCAAGCACACGGGCATGGTCGTCGCCGCGCTTGCGCTCGGCCGACAGGGCAAGCTCCGGCCGGGCGAAGCTGTCGACGAACTCGCGGGCTCCGTTCAAGCGCAGCGCGTTGCGGATGTCCTCGCGCGTGCGCGCATCGGCTGTGGCCGTTACGGCCAGGCGCGGCACACGCGGGAACACCTCCGCCAGCCGGCCCAGCATGCGGTACTCGGGCCGGAAGTCATGTCCCCACTGGCTCACGCAATGCGCCTCGTCGACGGCCGCGAGCGCCAATGGCACTCCCGCCAGGCGCTCGAGCATGGCGGGCTGCATGAGGCCTTCGGGTGAAAGGTAGAGCAGGTCGAGCGTGCCCTCGCCGATGCGTCTCCAGATATCGCCGCGCGCCTCGGCCGGTGTGGCCGAGTCGAGCTTTTCCGCCGATACGCCGGACTGCTGCAGGGCGGCCACCTGGTCGCTCATCAGGGCGATCAGCGGTGAGACGACGAGGCCGAGGCCCGGGCGCACGAGCGAGGGGATCTGGTAGCAGAGGCTTTTGCCGCCTCCTGTCGGCAGCACGGCCAGGGCGCTGCGTCCGGCCAGCACTTCGCCGATCACGCCCGCCTGCAGCCCGCGAAAATCCGCGTGCCCGAACGTGCGGCGCAGGATCGCGCGCGCCGCTTCGAGCGGCGCGACCGTGCCTGCGAGGGGCGAGAA
>DATFCC010000070.1:0-14887 GCA_035253505.1 Hyphomicrobiaceae bacterium | reverse complement strand
CCTGGTTGCAGGCGATGCACACGTTGATCTCGCGGGCGCGGCCCGCGCGCGCCTTGTTGGCGAACTCGGGGTCGGCCAGCATCGGCCGCGCCATCGACACCAGATCGGCGTCGCCGCGCGCCAGGATCGCCTCGGCCACCTCGGGCGTGTTGATGCGGTTGGAGGCGATGACGGGGATGCGCACGGCCTCCTTCAGGCGCCGTGCCGCGAACGTCCATGCGGCGCGCGGAACCTTCTGGGCGATGGTCGGCACGCGCGCCTCGTGCCAGCCGATGCCCTGGTTGATCATGTCGGCCCCGGCCGCCTCGACCGCCCTGGCCTCGTCTGCGATCTCCTCCGCGGTCAATCCGCCCTCGACGAGGTCGATGGAGGAGACGCGGAAGACGACGAGGAAGTCACGGCCAACACGCTTGCGCACGGCCGCCATCACCTCGCGCGCCAACCTGAGGCGATTGTCGAGGCTGCCGCCCCAGTCGTCGGTGCGGTCGTTGGTGCGGGGGGCGGCGAACTCGTTGATGAGGTAGCCTTCAGAGCCCATCAGCTCGACGCCGTCGTAACCGGCCTCCCGGGCCAGTGCTGCCGTCATTGCGTAGTCGGCGATGGTGCGCTCGATGTCGGCTTCACTCATGCGCCGCGGCGCGTTGCGGTTGATGGGGGAGGCGGCCGCGGAAGGCCCCACCGCGCCGTCGACCTTGGCGTAGCGGCCCGCGTGCAGGATCTGCAGGATGATGCGTCCGCCGGCGGCATGGACGCCATCCGTGACGGGGCGGTGCTCGGCCACCTGTGACGGCTCGTTGAGGAGCGGGCCGCCCGGCTCCAAGAGGCCCTCCGGGTTGGGCGAGAAACCGCCGGTGATGATGAGCCCGGCGCCGCCCTTTGCGCGCTCGACATAGAAGCGGGTGATGCGCTCGATGGGCCGATCCAGCGATTCCAGGCGCGTGTGCATGGAGCCCATGACGATGCGATTGGGCAGCGTCATGAAGCCGAGGTCGAGCGGGCGGAACAGGTTGGGAAAGGGGGACATGCGGGGGCTTACCTGGCGGGATGTTCGCCGAAGCATGCCATTGCCCACGCGCTGCTGCCAGGGGGGCGTGCCGCAGAGACAGGCCGCGCCGGCGATCAGCGTTTGTTGTGCGTGCCCTTGATGCCTTCGCCTTGCTGCTTGGTGAACGGCACGAACGGCACCGGACGGCCGTTGTAGATATCGGAGCGCTTCACCGCGATCTGGCCGCCGATGTCCTCCTTGTTGATCTTGAGGATGTGCTGGGCACCGGGAGGCCCGACCGGGATCACCATGATGCCCCCCGTCTTGAGCTGCTGCAGCAGGGGAGGCGGAATGTGGTCGATGCCGCAGGTGACAATGATCTTGTCGAACGGCGCGTTCTCCTCCCAGCCGTAGTAGCCGTCCGCCTGCTTCGTGTTGATAACCTGGTATTCCGTGTAGCCGCGCTTGATGAGTGCGTCATAGAGGCCGCGCGTGCGCTCAGCGAGGGGCTTGATGATCTCGATCGTCCACACCTTGTCGGTGAGATTGGAGAGATAGGCCGACTGGTAGCCCGAGCCGGTGCCGATCTCCAGGACCTTTTCGCCCTTCTTGACGTCGATGGTGCTGGTCATGCGGCCGACCACGCGCGGCCCTGTGATCGTCACGCCGTAGCCGATGCTATGATAGTTGACGTCGTAGATGACCCCCTTGTCGTGGGGCAGGCAGAACTCCTCGCGCGGCACCATCAGGAACGCCCGCTTGTTGCGCGCCTCCCACAGGTCCTGGTGCGCCACCATGTTCTGGAAGCGATCGAAGCGGGCGCGCAGGTAGCGTGGGTCCTCGCCGCGGTTCTCGGCCATCCAGCGCACGAAGCCGGCGGCACTCTCCATGGGCGGCGCGATGTCCCAGTTGTAGGGCTTCGGTACGGTGGCAAGAGCTGCCGGCGCCAGAAAACCGCTCGCTGCGGTGGCTGCCGACAAGGCCAGAAATTCGCGTCGATGCATGTGTCCGGTCCCTTCCTGGACCACCATCCAATCCGGCAGGCCGTGCTGCTGCAACGCGCAACTCTGCCGCAGAGGTCGATTCCAGTGAACTGGCGCCAGGGCCGAATTGTCGGTGCGTATGACGCTCAGGCCACACCTTCGCGAGCGAGAGCCAGGGGAAAGGACAGCGGCCCGCCCCTTATGGGCGCTATCCGTCAGCCGATGGAATGGCTCGAGACAAGTGGCACCGACATGGCCGCAAGCGCTTGCCGCGTGTGCGCCATCGAGCCGCCCACGTCGATGCCGCGGCAGGCGTCCTCGATCACCAGGGTCTCGAACCCGCCCCGCCGCGCGTCCTCCGCCGAGTAGCGCACGCAGAAGTCAAGCGCGAGCCCTGCCAGGAAAATGCGCTTGAGCCCCCGCTCGCGCAGATAGCCGGCGAGCCCGGTCGGCGTGGCGTGATCGTTCTCGAAGAAGGCGGAGTAGGAGTCGATCTCGCGCCGGTAACCCTTGCGCAGAACGAGCTGGGCATGGGGGACCTCGAGGCGGGCATGGAATTCGGCGCCGTCCGTTCCCTGCACGCAGTGGTCCGGCCATAGCACCTGCGGCCCGTAAGGAAACGGCACCGTCTCGAAGGGCTGTCGCCCCGGGTTGGCCGAGGCGAACGAGTGGTGGCCCTCGGGATGCCAGTCCTGGCTCAGGACGACGTGAGCGAACCGGCAGGCGAGCCCGTTGATGATGGGCACGACCTCGTCGCCCGCCGGCACCGCCAGCCGCCCGCCGGGGCAGAAGTCATTCTGCACATCGACGATAATCAGAACGTCGCTGTTGGAGATGGGGTACGACATGGGGCGTGATCTCCCGCGCTCAACGCGTGCGCTTCTTTCCCCTCTTGGCCGCGCCGTGACGCCACGCCACCTCGAGGGCGTCCTTGAGGTCGGCCAGGGTGAGTTTCGATAGCGTGGCCACCGTCCATCCCTGCTGGCCCCATGCGTTGGGAACGGGTGCAAAGGCCTCGGGAGCCATCATGCATTTGAACTCCTGCTCGTCCGGCGTGAACTTGAAATTGGCGGTGCGCCCGTCCGCCGACAGCGTCACGTAGGTGCGCCGGGCCTTGAAAGCCCTTCGGTCGAAGTGGGGCGCCTCGGTCGTGCCCTCCAGGGCCAGGGCCAGCCGGCGCAGGTCCTTGCCGCTCGCCATTGCGCCACATCCCTCCCGGATCGCCCGATCACGCAGCCCGGCCTCAGCATAGGGCCTCCCCGGCCTTCGGGCTGCCGACAAAAACGTGCGATTCGTGCTTGGGTTTCCTCGGTTTTCGACCCACCGCGCCTTGTTGCAGGGGCGACCCGGTGATATGAGGGCCGCGCGCCGCTCCGGCGTGACAACCGACGCGTGATCCGATGGCCACTGCCGCAGGGCGCCAGCCGGCGCCGCAATCGAGCCTCTTCTCTGCGACGCTCGCCGAAAGCGATCCCGAGATCGCCGGCATCGTCGGTCGGGAGCTCACCCGGCAGCAGGACGAGATCGAGCTGATCGCCTCGGAGAACATGGTGTCGCGTGCGGTGCTGGAAGCCGCCGGCACGGTGCTGACCAACAAGTATGCCGAAGGCTATCCGGGCCATCGCTACTATGGCGGCTGCCACGTGGTCGACGAGGCCGAGACGCTGGCCATCGAGCGCGCCAAGAAGCTCTTCAAATGCAAGTTCGCCAACGTGCAGCCGCACTCGGGCAGCACCGCGAACCAGGAAGCCTTCATGGCGCTGATGAAGCCTGGCGACACGTTCATGGGCCTGAGCCTCGCCGCTGGCGGACACCTCACGCACGGGTCGCCCGTCAACCTGTCGGGCAAGTGGTTCAAGGTCGTCCCCTACTCGGTGCGCCGGCAGGATCACCGCATCGACATGGACGAGGTCGCCAGCCTGGCGCGTCAGCACAAGCCCAAGGTGATCGTTGCCGGCGGCAGCGCCTATCCCCGCGTCATCGACTTTGCCGCATTTCGCGCGATTGCCGACGAGGTGGGCGCCTGCCTGATGGTGGACATGGCGCACTTCGCGGGGCTCGTTGCGGGCGGTGCGCACCCGAGCCCGTTCCCGCACGCTCACGTCGTTACCTCCACCACGCACAAGACGCTGCGCGGCCCGCGCGGCGCCATGATCCTCACCAATGACGAGGCCCTGGCCAAGAAGATCAACTCGGCCGTGTTCCCGGGCATGCAAGGCGGCCCGCTCATGCACATCGTTGCCGCCAAGGCGGTCGCGTTCCGCGAGGCGCTGCAGCCCGAGTTCAAGGCCTACGCGCGCGCGGTGGTCGAGAATGCCAGGGCCCTGGGCGAGGTGCTGAATGCCGCGGGCTACGACCTGGTCTCCGGCGGCACCGACACGCACCTGCTGCTCGTCGACCTGCGGCCCAAGAAGCTCACCGGCAACGTCGCCGAGAAGGCGCTGGGCCGCGCTCACATCACTACCAACAAGAACGGCGTTCCGTTCGACCCCGAGAAGCCGGCCGTGACCTCGGGCATTCGCATCGGCTCGCCGGCGGGCACCACGCGCGGTTTCGGCATCGCCGAGTTCCAGCACGTCGGCCGCATGGTGGCCGAGGTGCTCGATGGTCTCGCCGCCAACGGGGAGGCCGGCAACGCCAAGGTCGAGGCGAAGGTGAAGGCGGAGGCGATCGCGCTCACTCGGCGCTTCCCGATTTATGCATGAGTTGTTCTCTCTCCCCACTCTTGGGGGCGTAGGTTGGGTCGAGCGAAGCGATGACCCAACAAAGGATCGCGGACCGGATCGCGTTGGGCCTTCGCTGATGCTCGACCCAACCTACACATGAGCCCGTCATGCGCTGCCCCTACTGCAGTTCGGAGAACACCCAGGTCAAGGACAGCCGCCCGACGGAGGAGAACCATTCCATCCGGCGCCGGCGCAACTGCGAGGACTGCGGCGGCCGTTTCACCACCTTCGAGCGCGTGCAGTTGCGCGAGATCACCGTCATCAAGCGCTCCGGGCGGCGCGTGCCGTTCGATCGCGAGAAGCTTTCCCGCTCGATTGCCATCGCGCTCCGCAAGCGCCCGATCCAGCCCGAGCGCGTCGAGCGCATGGTGTCGGGCATCGTTCGCCAGCTCGAAAGCATGGGCGAACAGGAGATGCCCTCCTCCGCCATCGGCGAGCTGATCATGGAGGCGCTGAAGGGCCTCGATCCCGTGGCCTACGTGCGTTTCGCCTCTGTCTACCGCGACTTCCGCGACGCCGCCGACTTCCACGAGGTGCTGAGCGAGATCGCGGAGCGGAGCAAGGCGGGCGGCGAGGACAAGCTGGCGCCGGCGTCCAGGGCGCAGCCTCTCGATGCAGGTGACAGGAAGCACTGAGCCGAGATGGTGTCGACCGCGTCCTCTGCCGCCGGCCAGGATCGCCGCTTCATGGAGCTGGCGCTGCGCGTCGCCCACCGCATGCTGGGACGCACCGCTCCCAACCCGGCTGTCGGCGCGGTGATCGCGGACGAGGCCACCGGCGAGGTCGTCGCGCGCGGCTGGACCCAGCAGGGCGGACGGCCGCACGCGGAGGGACATGTGCTGGCGCGCGCAGGCACGAAGGCGCGCGGCCTCACCATGTACGTGACGCTGGAGCCCTGCTCCCACCACGGCCGCACCCCGCCCTGCGCCGACGCCATCGTCACCGCCGGCATGGCCCGCGTGGTGTGCGCCATCGAGGACCCGAATCCCGAGATCGCCGGGCGTGGCCTGGAGGTGCTGCGCCGTGCCGGCGTCACGGTCGATCTCGGCCTGTGCGCGGAGGAGGCGCGCTGGATGGCGGCAGGCCACATCCTGCGCATGACCCGGGAGCGCCCGTTCGTGCAGCTCAAGGTCGCCGTTTCGAGCGACGGGCTGATCGCGCCCGGGGACGGTGCTCCACGCTGGGTCACCGGGCCCGAAGCCAGAGCCTACGCCCATGTCCTGCGTGCGCGCGCCGATGCCATCCTGGTGGGGCGCAAGACCGTCGCCGATGACAACCCCGACCTCACCTGCCGCCTGCCGGGCCTGGAGGCCCGCTCACCACGGCGCGTCATCCTCGACGCGAAATTCCGCACGGCCCCGTCGGCGCGCATGCTGCAGACGGCCGAACGGGTGCCCGTCACTATTTTCGGCGACACGCACAGCACACCCCCGTCCTATCCCAAGGGCGTGGAAGTGCGGCGGCTCCCTGCCCAGCCCGGCGGGCGCTTGAACCTGCTCGTAGTGCTCGAGTCCCTGGCGGCGGAGGGCGTGACCCGCGTGCTGGTCGAGGGCGGCCCGACGATCACCGAAGCCTTCCTCGCCGCCGACCTCGTCGACGAAATGATCGTCGGCTACGGCACCGAGGCGCTCGGCTCCGCCGGGCGAACGCCCATTGGCGACCATGGTCTCGAGTTTCTGCAACAGGGGAGCCGCTGGCAGACCGTTGACGAGCGCCGCATCGGCGCCGACCGTCTTGTCGTGCACCGGCGCACCGACCGATTCACGTCAGGACCCGTCTCATGACCAAGCCGCCGTTCCGCTACTATGTGCGCGTGCGCTACCAGGAATGCGACGCCCAGCACGTCGTGTTCAACGCGCGCTATGGCGACTATATCGACTTGGCGTGCACGGAATTCCTGCGCGCCGCGCTGCCTCGTCCGCGCGATTTCGTGGACGGCACGTTCGAGGCGCAGACGGTGCGTCAGGTGCTGGAGTGGAAGGCGCCGGCGCGCTTCGACGATGTGCTCGAGGTGTCCGTACACCCGGGCCGCATCGGCACCACCTCCTTCGTGCTGAGCTTCGAGATCCGCCGTGCCGGCGAAACCGATGTGCTGCTGTCGAGCGAGACCACCTACGTGCACGTCGACCGCAACACCTGGAGGAAGCGCGAGATCGAGCCCGTGATGCGGGCGGCGCTGCAGGCCGCCGCCGCCGGCAAGGTCGTCGATCACGGCGGGTACTTGCACGGTGGTCGCTAGTGCATTCCCTTTCCCCGTGCCTCTTCCGGCATGGGGAGAGGGAGACCACACCCCGCCGACGTGATACCCTGGCCCCATGTTCACCGGCATCATCACCGACATCGGCGAACTGGTGAGCCGCAAGGGCGGCCGCTTCGCCATCCGCTGCAGCTACAAGGCTGACGGCATCGCAATCGGCGCCTCCATCGCCTGCGACGGCGCCTGCCTCACGGCGACGGCTGTGGAGCCGGCCGCGGGCGGCGCCGTCTTCCACGTGGACGTGTCCGATGAGACCCTCAGCCGGACCACGCTCGGCGACTGGCAGCGGGGGCGGCGGGTCAATCTGGAGCGCGCGCTGAAGGCCGGCGACGAGCTCGGGGGCCACATCGTCGCCGGTCACGTGGATGGCGTCGGCTGCATAATCGGCATGCGCGAGGAGGGCATCTCGCGCCGGTTCACGGTCGAGGCCCCGCCGGCGCTGGCACCCTACCTCGCCACCAAGGGTTCGGTGGCGCTCGACGGCATCTCGTTGACGGTCAACGAGGTGGAGACAAACCGGTTCGGCATCAATATCGTCCCCCACACCTTGACCCACACCACGCTGGGCGCGAAAAAGCCCGGCGACCGGGTCAACCTGGAGGCCGACGTGTTCGCCCGCTATGTGGTGCGGGCCATGGAGCTGCGCACGTGAAGGAAGGCTTGAAGACGGCGACATACGCCGAAGGCAGGGGGTTCCTCTCGCCGATCGACGAGATCATCGAGGACCTGCGCAACGGACGCATGATCATCCTCGTCGATGCCGAGGATCGGGAGAACGAGGGTGACCTCGTGATCCCCGCGCAGATGGCCACGCCCGATGTCATCAACTTCATGGCCAAGCACGGCCGCGGGCTCATCTGCCTGTCGCTGACCGCCGATCGCGCCAAGCAGCTCCGGCTCGAATACATGGCGCGGCAGAACGAGGCGCGCAATCGCACGGCGTTCACCGTTTCCATCGAGGCGCGGGAGGGCATCGCCACCGGCATCTCGGCGCACGATCGTGCCCGCACCATCGCCACCGCCATCGATTCCACCAAGGACCACAACGACATCGTCTCGCCCGGGCACGTGTTTCCGCTGATCGCGCGTGAGGGTGGAGTGCTGGTGCGCGCAGGCCATACCGAGGCCAGCGTCGACCTGGCGCGTTTGGCGGGCCTCTACCCCGCCGGCGTCATCTGCGAGATCATGAACGACGACGGCACCATGGCGCGGATGCCCGATCTCGTCGCCTTCGCCCAGCGCCACGGTCTCAAGATCGGCACCATCGAGGACCTGATCGGCTATCGGTTGCGCCACGATCGGATCGTCAAGGAGGTGGCGAAGAGGGCGGTGGACAGCGTGCACGGCGGCGGCTTCACGCTGCACGTGTTCGAGACGGCCTCCGAGCCGGTTGAGCACCTGGCACTGGTGAAAGGCGACCTCAGCGCGCCGGGACCGGTGCTGGTGCGCGTCCATGCCATCAATGTCCTGACCGACCTGCTCGGCATCGGCGCGGTCGGGCCGCGCAGCTCGATCCTCACCAAGGCCATGGGCATGATCGCGGAGGAGGGCCGCGGCGTCATCGTGCTGATCCGCGACCTGCGGCCGAAGTCCGTGTCGGGCTGGATCGCGCAGAACTCCGCGCGCAAGCCCGCCAAGGTGGCGGCGGAGCGGCGCCTGGTCGAGATCGGCGTGGGCTCGCAGATCCTCCATTCGCTCGGCGTTACCGACATGGTGCTGCTGTCCAATGCCCCGCCCTCACGCTATGTGGGCCTTGAGGCATTCGGCCTGCGCATCGTCGGCCAGCGTCGGTTGAGCTGAGGCGCCATGGCCGGTCGCGCGAAACGATCGAATCCCGCGGCCGACGCGCCCGAGCTGCCCGCTGGCAGCCAAGGTGCGCATATCCTGATCATCGAGGCGCCGTACTACGAGGCCATCTCGGCCGAGCTCGCCGCCGGCGCTATCGCCGAGCTCGAGGCGGCACAGGCCACCTTCGAGCGCATCGTGGTCCCCGGAGCGCTCGAGATCCCGCAGGCACTGGCGCAAGCGGTGAAGGCCGACCTCATCGGCTCGGACGACGCCAGCGCCCGGTTCGACGGATGCGTCGTGCTCGGCTGCGTGATCCGCGGCGAGACGTCCCACTACGACATCGTCTGCAACAACGCCAACCATTGGCTGATGCAGGTGGCCGTCGGCCACGCCATCCCGCTCGGCAACGCGATACTCACGGTCGACACCGAGGCCCAGGCCATGGAGCGCGCGCGCGGAGGGCGCAAGGGCAAGGGTGCCGATGCCGTGCGCGCCTGCCTCACGCTCGTTGCCTTGGATCGCGCCTTCGCGGACGAGGAGCCGCAATGAGCGCGGCCAGCAAGGCGCAGCCGGGCACCAAGGGCCTTGCCCGCAGCCAGGCTCGGCTCGCAGCCGTGCAGGCTCTGTATCAGATGGACGTGGCGGAGACGGACCTCGCGGCCGTCATCGAGGAGTTCAAGGCCCACCGGCTGGGTGCCGGAGAGGACGGCGGCGCCGATGCAGGGACGGGGCATGCGGCCGACACCGGACATTTTGCGGAGGTGTTGAAAGGCGTCGTTCGGCGGCAACGCGAGATCGACCCGTTGATCGACCAGCAGTTGGCGCAGGGCTGGCGCCTCACGCGCATCGATTCGATCCTGCGTGCCATCCTGCGCGCGGGGGCCTTCGAGCTGGTGGAGCTCAGCGCCGTGCCGCCGCGCGTCGTCATCAGCGAATACGTCGAGGTGGCGCACGCATTCTTCGAGGGCGACGAGCCGCGCGTGGTCAATGGCGTGCTCGACGGCCTGGCACGCAAGATGCGGCCGGGCGAGTTGCCCGAGCGCGGATGAAAGAGTTTCGCTCTCCCTATGCCTCTTCAGGTATGGGGAGAGAGTTAGGGTGACTGGGCAGCCACTTGCGCCGATGCGGCGTTTGCCGCCGCCCCTCACCCCGATCCTCTCCCCGCGAAGTGCGGGGAGAGGGAGATACCGTCGCGATCCGCGGTGAGAGAGACGATGGCCGATCGCGGACAGAATGGTGAGCGCCTCCGCGGCGAGGAAGCGATCATCCATGTCTTGGCACCACTGGCGCAGGGTGCGCCCGGCGCGTTCGACCTGGGTGATGACTGCGCGCTGCTTTCCCCGTCTCCCGGGACCGAGCTCGTCCTCAAGACCGATCCCGTGGCCGAGGGCGTGCATTTTCTGGCCGAAGACGCACCCGAGGACATCGCCTGGAAGGCGCTGGCGGTGAACGTGTCCGACATTGCCGCCAAGGCGGCGCGGCCGCTCGGCTATCTGATGGCGTTGTCCTTTCCCGAGGCGCCCGCGGCGGCATGGATGGAGCGCTTCGCCGCCGGGCTCCAGGCAGCGCAGGAAAGCTTCGGTTGCCGGCTGCTGGGCGGCGACACCGATCGCAGGCCCGGCCCGTTGACAATCACCATCACGCTCATCGGCGAGGTGCCCGCCGGCGGCATGGTACGCCGCGGGGCGGCGCGCGCGGGTGAAGCCATCTTCGTCTCCGGTACGCTGGGCGATGCCGCACTCGGCTTGATGCTTCGCAAGTCCCCCGATCTGGCTGCGCAATGGGGATTGTCCGCGGATGAAGCAGCCTATCTCATCGGCCGCTATGTGCGGCCACAGCCTCGGCTCGGCCTCGCGACCGCCCTCAGGCAGCATGCGTCCGCCGCCATGGACGTCTCCGACGGCCTGGCCAAGGACCTGGCACGCATGTGTGCGGCAAGCGGCTGCGGCGCCCACGTGCGGCTCGCTGACGTCCCCCGATCTGCTGCGGTCGCCAAGGCCGTTGCATGCGACGCCACGCTCGCCACCAAGATCGCGGCGGGAGGCGACGACTATGAGGTCCTGGCGGCCGTGCCCGAGTCGGCTGCGGCGGCTTTCCGGTCGGAAGCGCTAGGAGGCGGCGTGCCCGTCACGCGGATCGGGACGATGTCGGCATGCAGCGACGTCGTCGTAGAGGATACGCACGGCCTGCCACTTGCCCTCGAGCGCACCGGCTGGGACCACTTCTGATCCCACCCAGGCCACCCTCCTCGTCCCGAAAGCCCGCGGCGGGCGTCACCCCTTGCGGCTCTGGTACTTGTCGATCGCCGCTTGCACGGCGGCCTTCGACTGCTGGCCGGCGGTGGCGAACTTGGCCTTGGCGTCGTCGTAGCTCCAGTCGCGCAGCTCGTTCCAGTTGCGCTGGAAGTGGGGATGCACGAAGCGCGCCATCAGCTCGTAGCTGCGCTTGGTCGCCGGCCAGTCGGCCCAGTTGTGCGCCAGCAGCAGGATGCCGCCGAGGCCGCCGTTGGAGCCCTTCCACAGCCGCTCGAAGTGGCGGATGCAGTCGTCCGGCGTGCCGATGCAGGCGACACCCGACGACACTAGCCATTCGGCCGGATCGCCGGTGACGTCCGGCGGTATGATCGGGAAGGTGGCCACCTCGCTGAAGTAGCGCCGGAACTCCTCCAGGCCGAACTCAACGTCCTGCCGGGCCTGCTCCTTCGTGTCGGCCACATGGGCGAAGGTGACGATGCGCCACTTGCGCCGGTCGGGCACCTTGCCGTTGGCGCGCGCTGCCTCCTCGTAGACGCCCCAGTTGCTGGCATGCGCCTTCAGCGCGTCGTCCGACGTGCCGCCGATGGACAGCATGCCGAGGCCATGCTTGCCGGCCATCAGCGCGCCGGTGGGCGAGCGCGAGGAGGCAACCGCCATCTCCATCATCGGCTGTGTGTAGCTCTTGAGCTGCAGCCGTGCCTCCTGCATGTGGAACCAGTCGGTCTTCCTTGTCACCATGCGGCCCTGCATGAGCTCGACGATGACGTCGAGCGACTCCTCGAGCTTGCGCCGCTGGTCCTCGGCCTTCAGGCCCATCTTGACCGCGTCGTAGACCAGCGAGCCGGGACCCACGCCGAACATCGCACGCCCGCGCGTCATATAGTCGAGCTGCATCATGCGCCCGGCGACGGTGAAGGGGTTGTGATAGGGCAGCGAGACGACGCCGGTGCCGAGCCGGATGTGGCGCGTGCGCTCGGCGGCGGCGGCGATGAACATCTCGGGGCAATTGATGATCTCGAAGCCGCCCGAATGATGCTCGCCGATCCAGGCTTCCGAGTAGTTCAGCCGGTCGAGATGCTCGAGCAGCTCCATGTCCCGGTCGATGGCGAGGAGCGGGTTCTCGTTCAGGGGATGGAAGGGAGCAAGGAAGATACCGGTCTTCAGATAGCGGTCGTTCATCGCAGTGACGTCCTTCCCTGCTCGATCTATTGCAATGGATGGTAGCAAGACCGTGCCGATGCACAAGCCGAACAGGTCATCGATGACCGGTGGCGGCTGCGCGGCACCTATTCGCGGGGCGCGGCAGGTCGAAGCTGTGCCACGCGCCCGGCCACTACGCGCACCTTGCGCGGCGCGGCGCGCCAGACGGCGAAGGCGGACAAGGCGCTGAGGCCCACGCAGATCCAGAAGGCCACCGCATAGCTTCCCTGTGCATCGTACAATACGCCCGTCGCCCACGGGCCGGCCGCGCCGCCGGCGATCGCGGCCAGCATCAGCGTGCCGAAGATGGTTCCGTAGTGCTTGCCCTGGTAGATCTCGGCGACGACGGCGCCAAAAATCGACGTCAGGCTGTAGCCGAGCGCCCCTTGCGAGACCACCATCACGTTGAGAAGGACCTGATTGGGAAAGTGCTCCAGCGCGATGAGCGCAAGAAAGCAAATGGCGAAACCCGCGCAGCCGATGGCCCACACCAGCTCCCGCCCGATACGATCGGAGATATGGCCGAGCGCGATCTGGCCCGGAATGCCGTACAGGCTGACGAGGCCCAGCGCCCATGCGGCCGTCGTCGGTGTGAAGCCGATGTCCACCAGGTATTTGGTTTGGTGCACCTGCACCGCATACCAGGCGTAGAGGCCGCAGAAGTAGGACAGCGCAATCCACCAGAACGGCGACGTGCCCATGGCCCGCCACAGCGTCCAGTCCACGGCCGCCCACGCCTCGTTGACGACGTTGGAGCGGGGAGCTGGCGCGGTGCTGGACGGCGCCGCATCGCCGTCGGGCAGAAGCCCGATGTCCTCCGGCCGTTTGCGCAGCAGCAGGTTGATCGGCGCCAGGACGACCAGGATGAGGACGCCCATGGCGAGGCACGCTGCGCGCCAGCCGGCGCCCTCGATCACGTGCTGCACCCAGGGAAGCAGCGTGATCGAGCCGACGCCGACGCCCGCGAACGCCATGCCGATCGCCAGCCCCCGGCGGCGCACGAACCAGTTGGGCAGGAACAGCGACTGGCCGGAATAGCCGAGGCACACGCTGCCGGCGCCGACCAGCACCCCGATCGTCAGGTAGAGGTGCCAGGGCTCCCGCGCCAGCGGTGCCAGCAGCAGGCCGAGGGCCATCAGGACGACGCCCAGCAGCATGACCGCGCGCGGCCCGATGCGATCCATGGTGCGGCCGAGGAGCGGACTCATCACGGCGGAGACGATGAAACCGAAGGAGAACGCGCCGGCGGTGACGCCACGGTCCCATCGGAACTCGGCCAGGATCGGGGGAAACAGCAAAGAGAAGGCGGTGCGCGCGTTGACGCCGATGCCCATCGTAACGAACACCACCGCGACGATGATCCAGCCGTAGAAGAACGGGAGCCGCATGGGCTTTCGAAATCCGCAAGAGCTTGGAGACGGACGCGCCGCAAACCGAACCGCCCGTAGCATTTCGCCGGTCGGCTGTCGCCGC
Organism: Hyphomicrobiaceae bacterium; assembly: GCA_035253505.1. GTDB lineage: Bacteria > Pseudomonadota > Alphaproteobacteria > Rhizobiales > Hyphomicrobiaceae > AWTP1-13. Next base: position 1,220 of record DATFCC010000070.1, on the reverse strand, counting down.
AAATGATAGGAAAAGGTGACCTTGCCCGAACGGCGGTCCAGGCGACATTCCCGTGGACGTTATTGACACGCCGGGCCGCTCACCGCATAAAGCGCAGTTATGGCCTATCCGTTGGACAACCGACGCCGTAAAGTTCGCCCGCGCGCGCGGCTGCGATGACGGACCGTTGACGGGTCCCGACCAGCGCCGCGCCTGAGCGCGGCTTTTTGTTTTCTCGACCAGAGCCAGACAGGTCCTGCCATGTCCACACAATCCGTGAAGGCCGCTGCAACCAACGCCAAATCGCCCAAATCCACGGCCCCGAAGCTTTCCGCCGGCCCCTCGCCGGCCGTCATGTCCACCTATGCCCGCCAGAACATCGCTTTCGAGAAGGGTGAGGGCGCCTGGCTCATCTCGACCACCGGCGAGCGCTATCTGGATTTCGCCAGCGGCGTTGCCGTCAACGCGCTGGGGCATGCACATCCCAAGCTGATCGCCGCCCTGACCGAGCAGGCCGGCAAGCTCTGGCACTGCTCGAACCTCTACCGCGTGCCGGGCCAGGAGCGCCTGGCCGAGCGCCTGTGCGAGGTGACGTTCGCGGATGCCGTGTTCTTCACCAACTCGGGGGCTGAGGCCTGCGAGGGCGCCATCAAGCTGGCGCGCCGCTATCACTTCGCCAACGGGCATCCCGAGCGCTGGCGCATCGTCACCTTCAAGGGCGCCTTCCACGGCCGCACGCTGGCGACGATTGCCGCCGCCGGCAACGAGAAGTACCTGGAAGGCTTCGGCGAGCCGGCCCCCGGGTTCGACCTCGTTGCCTTTGGCGACCTGGAAGCGGCCGAGAAAGCGATCGGCCCGCAGACCGCGGCCATCATGGTCGAGCCGGTGCAGGGCGAGGGCGGCATCCGCGTCGGCTCCAACCAGTTCCTCAAGGGCCTGCGCAAGCTCTGCGACGACCACGGCCTGCTGCTCGTTCTCGACGAGGTTCAGTGTGGCATGGGTCGCAGCGGCAAGCTTTTTGTCCACGAATGGGCCGGCATCACGCCCGACGTGATGGCGGTGGCGAAGGGAATCGGCGGCGGGTTCCCGCTCGGCTGCTTCATGGCTACCAAGGAGGCGGCCAAGGGCATGGTCCCAGGCACGCACGGGTCGACCTACGGCGGCAATCCGCTTGCAACGGCGGTGGGCAATGCCGTCCTCGAGGCCGTGCTGGAGCCCGGTTTCCTCGATCGCGTGCGCGA
>DATFCC010000069.1:0-6824 GCA_035253505.1 Hyphomicrobiaceae bacterium | reverse complement strand
CCCGGCGCGAATGGGCAGCCGCCGAGGCCGCCCGCAGCGCCATCGATGACCCGCACGCCGGCCTTGTAGGCCTCGATCGCGTTGGTGACGCCGAGATTGTAGGTGTCGTGGCCGTGATAGGCGAAGGTCACCTTCGGCGATGCATAGCGGCGCATGAGCCGGCCGAACAGGGAACCGACGTGATCGGGCGAAGCGCGTCCCGTCGTATCGCAGATGGCGATCTCGACCTCGGGAGCGGCGGCGATCGTGCGCTCCACCAGGCGAACCACGTTGTCCTCGGGAACCCGGCCCTCCCATGGGCAGTCGAAGCAGGTCGACAGGCCGAGCCTCAGCCAGGGCCGGTCGCGGCCGAGGCCCGCCCACGCGGTCTCGAATGCCTTGAAGCTCTCATCCACGCTGCGATTGACGTTGGCCCGGTTGTGGCTCTCCGAAACGGAGATCACCCACACAAGCTCGCGCACGCCGGCCGCCATGGCCATCTCCAGGCCCCTGGCGTTGGCCACCAGCGCCTGGATGCGCAGGTGCGCGGGCAGGCGCACGCGCCTGAGCACCTCACCCGTATCGGCCAGCTGCGGGATGGCCTTCGGCGACACGAAGGAGCCGATCTCCAGGCGCCGGAAGCCGCACGCGGCCAACTCCTCGATGAGAGCGATCTTTCGCTCGGTGGCGATCAAGGGTTTCACTGCCTGGAAGCCGTCCCGCGGGGCGACCTCGATGATCTCGACATCGTTCATGGGTGACCTGCCTTTGCGCGATGGGAACGCCAAGCGGGGGCAGCGTCAAGGGCGCACGGCGCCACCCAATGCGGCGGCGCCCGCATGCGTGGCGACAAATCGGGCGCTCAAGCTTGAGCAGAGACAACCGATTGAAGCAGACAACAAAATCGAGAAGCCCGGACGGAGGATGCCGGCATGCCGGGTGCACGGCGTACGCCAAGCCCATTTTGTGCCCTAAATCCGGGCGAAATCTCAGGCAACTGTGAGTCCGTTGTCGCGCTCACGCCGTTCCAACCGCCAGGACCATTGATGCCCATCACCACGCACGACAGACTCCTTATCAGCGCCATCAGTGCCGCCGCGCTCTCCGTGGCCATGGCCCCGCTGGCGCAGGCCGAGCAGCCGAGCCCGTCGGGCTCGATCGTGGTTGCCCAGGCGAACCCGGACGACGCCAAGCGCAAGGAGGAAGAGCGCCGCAAGCGACAACCGGAGAGAAAGGGCCCATCCGGCGGCTCGGCGCAGCCCGGCGCCAACAACGTGCCGCCGGACCGGAAGGGGCCGCCCGGCGGACCGTCGACGCGCAGCCGGGAGGCGGTGCCGCCGGACAAGGGGCCGCCGGCCTGGGAGAAGAAGGCACCGACCGCCCGGCCCAACCCCTACGGGGGGCCACCGCCGGGCTCGCCCCCGCCCGCCGCCAAATCCTATCCTGGCGCCCCCTCACAACCCGGCTATGCGACGCCGCCGCCATCGGGGCCGCCGGGGAACAAGAATGCCTATCCCGGAGGGCCGCCTCCTTCGGACTCATCGCAACCGCGTGTTCCCAGGAAGGCGTCGCCCAACGTGCCGCCCGGCGGTCCGCCGCCGGCGACGGGCATGACGCCGAAGGGGCCATCGGGTCCGCAGGGACCGGCGCTCGGCGTGAACCCACCGCCCAAGGGCATCGGGCAGGGAAGGCGTCCGGACGGAGCCCCGAGCGGCACGCCCGCCCCATCCGCGTTCCGCACACCGGGCGGAGGGCCGCCCCGCTTCGACGACGTGCAGAAAGGCCGCCGCGAACGCGTCGAGGGCAGCAACCGGGTGATCGAGGAGCCCGGCAATCGCGTCATCGTCAAACAGGGCAACCGCGCCGTCATCCGGCACGACGAGACGGAGCGTTTCCGGCACGGCGGGCGCGACGTGAAGACGGCGCGGACGCGCGAGGGCCATACGGAAACGTTTTATGTGCGGCCGGACGGCATGCGGATCGTCAGCGTCACCGACGGCAACGGCCGGCTCCTGCGCCGCTATCGCCGTGGACCGGACGGGCGCGAGTACAACATCATCGACAACCGCCGCTTCATGCGGAACGTGGCGATCGGCGTCGGCATCGGTGCCGCGGGCCTCGCCATTCTAGCCCTGGCACCGCCGCGCGTGTCGATCGCACGCGAGAAGTACATCGTCGACTACGAGCGGGCGAGCGATGACGATCTTTATGAGGCGTTCGATGCGCCACCGGTGGAACGCCTCGAACGCGCCTACTCCCTGGAGGAGATCCGCGACAATTACGAGCTGCGCCAGCGCATGCGGTATGTGGAGCTCAGCAACCTCAACTTCGAGTCGGGTGCCTGGGAGATCACGCCGGACCAGTATCCCAAGCTCGAGCGCCTGGCCCGCGCGATCAACCGCGTGCTCAGACGTAATCCGGACGAGGTATTCCTGATCGAGGGCCATACGGACGCGGTGGGCTCGGATGTCGACAACCTCAGCCTCTCGGACCGGCGCGCGTCGTCGGTGGCGGAGGTGCTGTCGGAAAGCTTCGGTGTCCCGCCGGAGAATCTCGTTACGCAGGGCTACGGCGAACAGCACCTCAAGGTGCCGACTCCCGGACCAGAGCCGCTCAATCGCCGCGTCGAGGTGCGTCGCATCGGGCCGCTGATGTCGGCAGAGCAGCAGTAGCGGCGTTTCGCTCCCGCGGCGTTCGGAGGTCATTCCGAACGCCCGTGGCAATTCTGGATGACAGGCGGCGAGCGGCCGGCGCGGGGTGCACCCCTCCATCCGCGACGGTTCAAGAGCCGTCAGCGGCCAGTGCTACGCGGCAGGAGGAAGGTCAGCAAGCCCAGCGCCGGCAGCCAGGCGCAGAGCTTGAACACCGAGATTATGCCGATCTGGTCGGCGGCGAGGCCGAGGCCGGCAGCCATCAAGCCGCCGAGCCCGAACGCCAGGCCGTAAAACAGGCCGCCGATGAGCCCCACCCGATGCGGCACGAGGTCGATGGCGTAGATGAGGATCGAGGAGAAGGCGCTGGCCATGATCAGGCTGATCACGACGCTGAGGACGCCGGTCCAGAACAGGTCCACGTAGGGCAGCAGAACGGCGAAGGGGAGCGAGCCCAGGATCGAGATCCAGATCACGCGCTGGCGACCGATGCGGTCTCCCACCATGCCGCCGGCAATCACGCCGAGCGCGCCGACCACCAGGTACAGGAAAAGCATCACCTGCGAGAGCTGGACGGTCACGCCGAACCGCTCGATCAGGTAGAACGTGTAGTAGGACGTAAAGGCCGCGGTGTAGGCATTCTTGGAGAACAGCAGAACGATCAAGATCGTCATGGCCAGCAGCACGACGCCGCCGGGCATGGAGCGTTCCGCCGTCGCTGCCGCCGCAGGCCGCGATTTGGCCGCCGCCAACTGCGAGCCGCGCATCTCGGCATAGCGCGCACCCGTCCATGCCATCAGCACCATTGCGCCGAGCGCGACCAGCGACATCCAGGCGATGCTCGTCTGCCCGCGCGGGACGACGATCATGGCGGCGAGCAGGGGCCCGACCGCGTAGCCGGCATGCCCGCCGATCTGGAAGATGCCCTGCGCGAAGCCCTGTTGTCCGGCCGCCGCGTGGCGGGCCATGCGCGTTGCCTCGGGATGGAACACGGCCGAGCCCAGCCCGACGAGGGCCGCCGACACGACCACCATCGCGTAGTTGCCGGCGCAGGCGAGGCCGACCACGCCCGACAGGGTGGCGCCCATGCCGGCGACCATGGCGTAGGGCCAAGGCCTGTGATCGGTGACGTAGCCGAGGACGGGCTGCAGCAGCGACGACGTCACCTGGAATGCCAGCGTGATGAGCCCGATCTGCGTGAAGTCGAGCTGGTAGGCCTCCTTAAGCAGGGGGTACATGGCCGGAATCATCGACGCGATCAGGTCGTTGAGCAGATGCGCCCCGCTCAGGGCGAGGAGGATCGGCAGCAGCGGACGGTGCGAGGCGGTGACGAGCGTGACCATGCCGGACCCTTGGCCCGCGGCGGGCATCGCGTCAACCATCGGCCCGCGCATATCCCACATACGCGCGTGGGCCGCTGCGGCCGTTCCCGCCGGCGCCGGGTGGGAGGACTCTGCCCGCCCTATCGGCGCAGGAAGTCGAAGTCGCAGCCGTCGGGGGCCTGCAGAACGGTGCTGCGGAATAGCTTGTCGTAGCCGCGCAGGGCGTGCTCGCCGGCGGGAGGCGCGGCCTTCCGGCGTGCTGCCATCTCGGCATCGTCGACCAGCAGATCGAGGCGGCGCTCCTTGACGCTGAGGCGGACGCGGTCACCGGTGCGCACGAACGCGAGTGGTCCCCCGACGGCGGCTTCCGGGGCCACATGCAACACGATGGTGCCGTAGGCGGTGCCGGACATGCGAGCGTCCGACATGCGCACCATGTCCTTGACGCCGGCGGCCAGCAGCTTCTTGGGGATCGGCAGGAAGCCGGCCTCGGGCATGGCGGCGGCACTGCGCGGCCCGGCATTCTGTAGAATCAGAATGTCATCGGCGGTGACATCGAGGTCCGGCGAGTCCACGCGAGCGGCCATGTCGTCGAGCGAGGTGAACACGACGGCGCGGGCGGTTTTCTCGAACAGCGACGGCGTGGCCGCCGAGCGCTTGAGGATGGCGCCATCGGGTGCGAGCGAACCGAATAGCGCGACGATGCCGCCCTGGGGCTCCACCGGATCGCCGGCCGGCTTGATGACGCGGCGGTCGACGTAGGCGCCCTCCTCGGCGGCCAGGCGCTCCCGCAGCGTCTCGCCGGTGACGGTCATGCAGTCCAGGTTGAGGAGTGGCTTCAGCTCGCGCAGCACGGCGCCGATGCCGCCGGCGGCGAAGAAGTCCTCCATGTAGAACTCGTTGCCGACGGGTTTGACGGCCGCCACCACCGGGGTGGTGTCCGAGAGCTCGTTCAATCGCCGCAGATCGAGCCGGAGCCCGAGCCGGCCGGCAATGGCCGCCAGGTGGATGACGCCGTTGGTGGAGCCGCCGAGCGCCAGCAACACGCGTACGGCGTTCTCCACCGACGCCGCGGTGATGATCCTGGCCGGCACCAGCTCGGAGCGGGCGAGCGCCACGGCGCGCGCGCCGGTTGCCTCCGCCGCGCGCAGGCGATCGGCGTGCACGGCGGGGATGGCGGCGGTGCCCGGCAGCGTCATGCCCAGCGCCTCGGCGATGGCCGCCATGGTGGAGGCTGTGCCCATGACCGCGCAGGTGCCGGCCGTCGTCACGAGGCGGCCCTCGACTGCCTCGATCTCGGGCTTGCCCAGCGTGCCGGCGCGATACTGCACCCAGAACTTGCGGCAGTCGGTGCAGGCGCCGACGCGGTCGTCCTTGTAGCGCGACGTCATCTGCGGCCCGCCGATGAGCTGGATGGCCGGCTTGCCGGCGCTGGCCGCCCCCATGAGCTGCGCCGGCACGGTCTTGTCGCAGCCGCCCATCAGGACCACAGCGTCCATGGGCTGGGCGCGGATCATCTCCTCCGTGTCCATGGCCATGAGGTTGCGGAACTTCATGGAGTTAGGCGCCAGCGTGGACTCGTGCAGCGAGGTGGTCGGGAACTCGAGCGCCAGGCCGCCGGCTGCCGCCACGCCGCGCTTGACGGCATCGAGCAGCTCGGGGAAGTGGCGGTGGCACGGATTGAAGCGCGAATGGGTGTAGGCGATGCCGACCACGGGCCGCGACAGCTCGTCGAGCGTGTAACCCATGGAGCGGGCAAAGGCCCGGCGCATGTAGATGGAGAAATCGCGGTCGCCGTAGCTCTGCAGCCCGCGCAGGAAGCCGCGCTCGCCGTTTTTGTCGCCGCCGTCAGTCATTTTGCGCAATCCTTCCGTTTCGCCGCCGAACGGCCAAGCCATTGTGCTGAGATACGTGTGCGCCGTCCATGCCGGCGAGCGCGGCGCAACACGCTTCGCTATGGCGCCTTACGGCCGCTTTTGTAGGGCGCAATAGCGTATTGCGCCGGTCGACCTCACGGAATGGAGGAGCAGGGAGGGCAGGATGCTCCAGGACATGCACCTCTCCGGAGCGCGGCTGGGCCTTGCCGACCCGGTCGATGAAGCACTGGCGCGTTCCGAGAGCACGTTCCGCTCGCCGCGCATGCTGGATGCCCCGGAGACGGATGCCGTCGCAGGCACGGTGCATTGGAAGCCGGTCAAGTCGCTGTGGATCTCGGCCATGACGCTGGCGGCGCTCATCGGCGGTCCGCTGTTCTTCACCTGGGGGGCACTGGCGCTGTTCCTTGCCACCACAGCCGTGACTGTGTGCCTGGGTCATTCGCTCGGCATGCACCGCCGCCTGATCCACCGGGCCTACGATTGCCCGCTGTGGCTGGAGCGGCTGTTCGTCTACCTGGGCACGCTCGTCGGCATGGCCGGGCCCTACGGCATGATCCGCCAGCACGACATCCGCGACTGGGCGCAGCGCAAGCCTGCCTGCCACGCCTTCCTGGCGCACCGATCCGCCATCCTGCGCGATGGGTTCTGGCAGCTCCATTGCGATCTCCGGCTCGCCCATCCGCCGCTGCTGGTGATCGAGCAGCGCGTTGCCGAGGATCGATTCTATCGCTTCATCGACCGCACCTGGATGGCCCAGCAACTCCCGTGGGCGGCCTTGTTCCTCGCGCTGGGCGGCACGCCTTGGCTGGTTTGGGGCGTGCCCGTGCGCGTTGCGGCCTCGGTGACCGGTCACTGGCTGGTCGGCTATTTCGCGCACAATCGGGGCCCGCGCTCCTGGCACCTGGAAGGGGCGGGCGTGCAAGGCTACAACGTGCCCTACTGCGGCCTCATCACCATGGGCGAGGCCTGGCACAACAACCATCACGCGTTTCCGG
>DATFCC010000068.1:0-8792 GCA_035253505.1 Hyphomicrobiaceae bacterium | reverse complement strand
CATGCTCACCAGTGAGGGCTCGACGGCGAAGCAGTCCGTGGCGGGCGCCGCCTCGACCCCGAGCACCTGGCGGGTCACCGCGACAAGTGTCGGATACCCGGCGTCGATGATGGGCGGCACCGCCGTACGGCACCAATCGATCGCCGCCGACGCCCTCTCGGCCGGCACCTCGATGACGTCCTCATCCACACTCGCCGGCGCCTTTCCGGCGTCGGGACGAGCCACGCGCACCGGCGCCGGCACGGACCAGGCCGCAGCAGCGACGACCGGAGTCCGGCGTCGCGCTTTTCCGGCCGGGCCGTCGTCTGCAGAAGTGTCGTGCGCGGTGACCGGAACGGGACGCGCATCCCTCTCGGGCGACTCTCTCGCGGGGCCGCCAAGTCCGCGCGGCGGCGCGGCGGCGCCCGCCGCCAATCCCGCCGTAACCGTGGCCGTGCCGTCCGTTCCATCGTCGGCCTGCCAATAGACCTTCGGCCCATCCAGGCGCACGCGCATGCAGTTGGGCTTGGCATCGAGCCACTTGAACCATTTCTGGCACAGCTTGCCGTGCTCGACCCACCACCGGCCGCGATCGTTGTCGGCACCCAGAATGTAGGACAGCATCCCGGCCCTGCCGGACATCAAGCCGTTGGCATGATAGGTGATCGGGATCGACACACCGAGAGGGGTATCGAGATGCACCGTCTTGCCGGGCAGGAGGTGCTTCAAGGCATCGTCATCGAGGAGCGCCGGCGCCGCGGTTGCAGCACCTCCCGCGAGCAGCCACAACGCGGCAACAACAAGACGATGCATTCGCGGTCACCCCCGTGATCCTCCGGTTGCGTACACCCGCGATCGGGCAGCAATGCGGCCCGAATCCGGCAAGTTGCAGCTCCTGACCGATTTTTCGTGTTCGACGGTTCGGCGGTCGAACCCGCGAAGCCCTCGACTACGGTAGCGACACAACGACCTGGCACGCTCACCAGATATTTTGCGGCGACCCCCGCCCGATGATGGCTTCGCCTCGCGGCCGTCACAGCCGCGGTCCGTGGCCAGCTCGCTTGATTTCGCCCGGAAACCCCAGTAACCACGGCCCAAGGGCCCGTAGCTCAGCGGTAGAGCATCTGACTTTTAATCAGGTGGTCGTTGGTTCGATCCCAACCGGGCTCACCAATCGTGCGTGCAGCCGAAGTCCGAGCGCTCAGTCCTCAAGCCCGGTCGGCACAGGCTTGTTCTCGCTCTCGAGTGTCATGCCGGCGCCGCGGGCCACGGTTTCAATGAGCGCCGCAAAGTCTCCCGCCAGGTAGCCCGCCGGATCGGGCTTGAGGCTCGCCATGCCGATATGGCGTTGCAACTCCTCCCGCGCCGTCGCGGTGACCGGCATCGGCACGTCGAGGTCATGGGCGAGACCGAGGCCCAGGTCGAGGTCCTTGCGCAGCAACTCGGGCGTGAAGGTCGTCGTCCAGTCGAGGTTGACGAACGCGGCGGCCTTGTAGCCGGTGAAGATGGAGCCCATTACGGACCTGTTGATAAAGCCCAGGAAGGCTTCGCGCGGGACGCCGGCCTTGTTGGCCAGGACAGTAATCTCGGCAAGGTTCTGGATGACGGTGCCCAGCATGACGTTGTGGGCGATCTTGCAGATGCGGGCGAGCTCACCCTCCCCGACGTAGGTAACGCCGCGCGGGGCGAACACCTCGATCAGCGGCTGCGCCTGGCGGCAGGCGGTCGCCGGACCCGAGACCACGGCCGACAGCTTGCCGGCCGTCACGCACTTGCCGTTGCCGCTGACGGGAGCGGCGAGGAAGCTCGCGCCCTTGGCGGCGAGACGCTTGCGGATGACGGCGCTCTCATCGACGCCGATGGTCGAGCAGTCGACCAGGATCGGCGGCACCTTGGCGCCCGATGCCACCCCGGTGGCGCCGAAATAGACCTCCTCCAGGTCCTTGCCGGTCGACACGATCGAGAACAGCACATCGACGCCGGCGAGATCGCTGGCGCTGTCGACGATGCGGCCGCCCAGAGCGGCGAGCGGCTCCGCCTTCGCCCTGGTGCGGTTCCAGATCGAGACGTCGTGGCCCGCGCGCAGAAGGCGCTCGGCCATGGGCTGACCCATGCGGCCCATGCCGATCCAGCCGATGCGCTGCCTATTGCCGGGCATGGGTCCTCCGCCGTTGTGGATGGAAGCGCTGGCGATCAGTGCAGCACCGGGCCCTTGAGGAAGCGGCGCCGGTCACCCGACCGCACGCGCAGCTCGAGGGTCTTGCCGTCGCGGTTGATCAGCAGGGGCACCTCGACCCCGGCCTGACCCAACGCCCACACGCCCCGGAAGAAGCCGGCGAGGTCGTTGACCGCGGCGCCGCCCACGCCGAGCACGATGTCGCCCGTCTTGAGATTGGCGCGCTGCGCCGGCCCGCGACTGGCAAGGCCGAGAATAGCGACGTTGTTGCCGACCTCGGTGGCATAAACGCCGAGCCATGGGCGCGGCGGCCGGTTGGCGAGGCCCATGGTGAGAATGTCGTCCATGATCGGCTTGAGCAGGTCGATCGGTACGACCATGTTGACATCTTCCCGGCGCCCGGCCCCTGCTGCCTGCTGGATCTGCAGCGAGCCGATGCCGATCAGGTCACCGCCCGGGCCGATCACCGCCGTCCCGCCCCAGTTGGGGTGCGCCGGCCCGGTGAAGATGGCCTCGTCGAGGACATACTCCCAGTAGCCGGCGAACTCCTGCTTGGCGATGATGCGCGCCGCCACCGAGCGCTGCCGTCCGCCGGCCCCGCCGACCACCACGTGGTCGCCGACGCGGGCGTCCTTGGAGCTGCCCAGGGAGAGTGCCGGCAGGTCCAGGCGCGTCAAGGCCTGGACGAGCCCGAAACCCGTCTCCTGGTCGTAGCCCAGCACATGGCCCGGTACGGCAGCGCCTCCGCTATGGCTGATCCAGACGGTCTCGGCCTCGGTGACCAGATAGCCGATAGTGAGCACCAGGCCATCGCGGCGGATGAGGACGCCGTTGCCCGCACGCTCGGTGCCGAGCGTTTCCGCGGTGAAGGCATCGGCAGGAACGAGGGATTTGACCCCGACCACGGAGGCCAGGGCGCGATCCAGCTCGTAGTCATAGTCTTCCTGCTTGGGTTGCACGACGCCCGACCTCTCCGGCTGCGACCTGCTGGGCATGAGGGCCAAGCATAGCGCGGTAGCGGGGTGGCTGCGAGCCTGTTCGTAGCGGGCCGACGGCGCCGTCCGGCCCGGCCGGCGCCGCGCATCGCTGGGCGTGCTGCGGCGCAAAGGCTGCTAAACTTCCCGCAGCACCACGCGAAAATCGGCAAGGAGATCTCGGCAATGGCTTCGCTGTTCGCCTTCCTGCACCATCTGGCAGCGTTCACGCTCGTCGCCGCGCTCGCCATCGAGTTCGTGCTGCTGAGAGATGCCCTGACGGACCGTTCGGCGCGAAAGATTCTTGCCGCCGATGCCGCCTACGGCATCTCCGCGGGCGTGCTGCTTGTGGTCGGGCTGTCGCGCGTGTTCCATTTCGAAAAGGGCGCGACCTACTACTTCCATACCTGGACGTTTATCGCCAAGCTGACCCTCTTCATCCTCATCGGCCTCGTGTCCATCGTGCCGACCCGCGAGTTCCTGTCCTGGCGCAAGGCGGTGAAGCAAGGGCAGCTTCCCGTCGTCGACGGCGACAAGCTGCGCTGGTTGCGATCCATCATCCACCTCGAGCTCGCCGGCGTCGTGCTGATCCTCTTGATGGCGGCGCTGATGGCCAAGGGCATCGGCATGATGGTTTGACAGCGACGCGCGCGGTCAGCGCCAGCGCGCCATCGGACAAACGATAGCGAAATAGCTCGCGTCGATTTTCGCATCGCGATGCCTCATGATTGACGAAATTGCCTCGCCATTTGCCGACAGCGCAACTGTTCGTGCTCGCAGGTCCAAGGGGGCAGCACACGGCGTGACCGGCACCCGCTGCGGGTGAGCGAGCTGGTCGGGACGGGCGACGGGCGCAACTTCCACCTTGGCACTCGCTGCCGGTTCGCGCCGTCATACGCGGCCGATCCGGCCCATAGCAGTTCGCCGTCTCGGTCGGGTCACCGGCCGTTCTTACTTCGACAATGCCAACGTGACACGGAGTTCGTAATGATGCCCAAACGGCCGGATCGCTTCGCCATGCGCTGCACCGTCTTCGCGCTGGCTTCGGCGCTTGCTGTCCCAGGCGCTCTCGCGCAGACCATCAAGCAGGCAGCGCAGAGCAAGATCACGAAATCGGCTCCCGAGGCGAAGCACAAGCTCGCCATCCAGGTGAACCAGAACGACAAGGCGGTGATGGATCTTGCGCTCAACAATGCCAAGAACGTCATCGATTTCTATAAGGCCAAGGGTGAGACGGTGGCGATCGAGATCGTCGCCTATGGTCCAGGCCTGCACATGCTGCGTGCCGATACCAGCCCGGTGAAGGAGCGCATCGCGCCGATGTCGCTGGAAAACCCCGGCCTGGCCTTCATCGCCTGCGGCAATACCCAGGCCAACCAGGCGAAGGCAGAGGGCAAGCCCGTTTCGCTCATCAGCGAGGCGAAGGTGATGCCCTCGGGTGTGGTGCGGCTGATGGAGCTGCAAAAGCAGGGCTATGCGTACATCAGGCCCTGACGGCGGACATTGGCGGCAAGCGGCGAAGTTGTCGTGGAGGAGAGGGGTCCCATGCGTAACCTGCACAGCGTGCTCATGCTCGCTGGCCTCGTGTTGGCGGTTGCCGGCACGACGCCGCTGATGGCGCAGACGGCGCCTCCGGCCAATCGCGTCGGCGCTCCGATCCGGGTAGAGCCTGCAACGCAGGGTCTCAATGTCGCGCAGGCGATCAGGACCAAGCCCGCGCCGCGTCCCGGATCGCCCGCGGCAGCCGCCGTCGAGCAGGCGCAGAAGGACCGCATCAACGCGTGGACCGTGGGCCTGGCCGCCGGGCGGCTGGAGGGAGCGCCGCTGCAGTTCGCTTCCGAGCTGGCGCGCGTGCTCGACGACGGCGACAACATGCGCGTCCTGCCGATCGTCACGCGCGGACCATTCGACAACGTCTACGACCTGCTCTATCTGCGCGGGGTCGACGCCGCCATCGTCTACGGCGACGTGCTCGATCACTTCAAGTCGAAGCCCGAGTTCGCCAATGCCTGGCGACGCATCAACTACCTGCTGAACCTGTTCCCCTCGGAGGCACACCTGCTGGTTCGGCCGGAGATCAACTCGCTGGCCGACCTCGCCGGCAAGACGGTCAATTTCAACACGCATGGAACGGCCGCAGCCTACTCCGGCCCGATCATCTTCAAGCAGCTCGGCATCCAGGCCAAGCTGACCTTCGAGCCGCACACCATCGCCATGGAGAAGATGAAGGCCGGCCCCGAGGTGGCGGCAACGTTCTGGATCTCATCGAAGCCGCTGGCGCCCTTCCTCAAGGGCAAGTTTCCGGAGGGCTTCAAGTTCCTTCCTCTGGAATACACGGACAAGCTCGAATACTACGCGCCGGCCTACCTCGAGCATGCAGACTATCCGGCTCTGATCCCGCAGGGGCAGCAGATCTCCACCGTCTCGGTGCCCGCCGTGCTCGCGGTCTACGACTGGCCCAGGGACACCGAGCGCTACCAGCGCCTCGCGCGCGTCGTCGACTATCTGCTCGACCGCTTCCCGAAGCTGCAGAAGGAGCCCGGCTACCATGAGAAGTGGAAGGACGTGAACCTCGCCGCCACGGTGCCCGGATGGCAACGGTTCCGGCCGCTGCAGGAGCGCCTCGACAAGATGGCGACCGCCGCGGCTCCGCGCACCATCGATCCCGTGCAGCTGCGCACGCAGGCGGCACGCGCGGCACCGAACGATCCCAGCGAGCAGGACCGTCTGTTCAAGCAATTCCTCGAATGGAACCGGAAGCAGAACCGGCCTTGATGCCATGGTCGTTTGCATCGCCCTCCTTCGAGGACACAAAGGGGCGGTCGATGGGGGCTGATGGAGCGTATGGATATGCCGCCGGGCGGGGCGGGCTGCAGCGGGGAAGCTGTGGGATCCGGCAGGCATTCCGCGTGACTGTGCTGGCCACGGCCGTGGCCGGCTGGGCCTCGTCGGCGCTGCTGTCGCCCGTTCACGCCGCCGACGGCCGATCGGCACTGCACCTTGCGCAAGGCTCAGGCAGCGAGGCGCTGCAGCTCAGTGTCGCGCCCACGACCATCGCCAAGGCGGCATCGCAGGCATCGCTCGCCATATCCGTCGGGCCGGCCGGCGCGGTGCCCAAGAACAGCTTCGTACGCGTGCGCGGCCTGCCACCCACCGTCTCTTTGTCGGAAGGATATGTGACGGCACCAGGCGCGTGGTCCGTGCCGATCTATGCCCTCTCCAGCCTGCACCTCAATGTCCCGGTCGGCCTCACGGGACGCAGCGAGCTCGGCATCAGCCTGGTCACCGAGGATGGCACCCTGCTGGCGCAGGCCAAGACCGTCCTCATCATCGAGCCACCCGCCTTGCCGGCACCGAAGGAGGCCACGCGTCCGCCTTCGCCGCCCCCGGCATCGCCGGCAGCGCCTCCCGCGCCGGTGCTCTCGCCCGCCGACCGCGAGGCGGCGGAACGCTTCGTTTCCCGCGGCGAGCGCGAGGCCGAGCAGGGCAACATCGCAGCCGCGCGCCAGTTCTACCTGCGGGCTGCGCAGATCGGTCTCGCGCGCGGCGCCATGCTGCTGGCAGCAACCTACGACCCGCGCGAGCTGGCACGCCTGGGCGTGCAGGGCTTGCTGCCGAACGTGGGCGAGGCGCGCAAATGGTACGAGCGCGCCCGCGAGCTCGGGGCGCCGGAGGCGGAGGAACGCCTCGCCCGCCTGGTCGGCGGATGAAGCGGTGACGAGGACCGGAGGCCGGCGGCATGCCGGCCTCCGGGGTGCATCTCACGTGGCCAACTGGTCGCCGATCGGGAGCTGCCGGATGCGCTTGCCGGTGGCGGCGAAGATGGCGTTGCACAGTGCCGGCGCAAACGGCGGCACGCCCGGCTCGCCGACGCCGCTGGGCGGCACGCTCAGCGGGTGATCGACGATGTGCACGCGCGTATCGAGCGGCGACTCGTCGATGCGTGCGAGCTGGAAGTCGTTGAAGTTCGACTGCTCGACAGCCCCGTTCTTGAGGGTGATTTCGCCGTACTTGGCGAGCGTCAGCCCCATCACCGCCGCGCCCTCGATCTGGGATCGCACCCGCTCGGGATGCACGCAATAGCCGCAGTCGATCGCCGTATCCACGCGCGGGATGGAGATCTTGCCCTTGTCGCCCACCACCACGTGCACGACGGTGGCGATATAGCTGACGAAGCTGCGGTGCGCGGCAATGCCGAGGCCCTGCCCCTTCGGCAGCTTCTTGCCCCACTCGCCCTTCTCCGCCGCCAGCTCGACCACCTTGCGCAGGCGGCCGGTGTCGACGGGATAGGTCTCGAAGGGCTCCCCGTAGTTCCACCACGGCGTCGTCACCTGCGGACGCGGATCGATCGTGCGCGCCGGCCCGATCAGCTCGAGCAGGAAGTCCTTCTGGTCCTTCCCGAGCTGGTGCGCCAGCTCCGCCACGAACGACTGGATCGACCACGCGTGCACCACGTTGTTGACCGAGCGGAACCAGCCGATGCGCACGTGGCTCTGCGCCTCACCGCTCTCCATGCGGATGTTGGGCACGTCGAACGGCGTATCCACCCAGCCCATGCCGAGCTCGATGTCGAAGGGATGCTTCGGATCGGGCACGAAGGTGGACAGGATGGTCGGCGAGGCACTGCGGTGGCGCCAGGCGACCACCTTGTTGGCGGCATCGAGGCCGGCCTCGAAGCGCTCCGCCGTCACGGTGTGATAGAAGCCGTGGCGCAGGTCGTCCTCGCGCGTCCACACCACCTTCACCGGCGTGCCGCCGAGGTCCCTCGAGAGCAGCGCCGCCTCGATGGCGAAGTCGCACTTGGACTTGCGCCCGAAGCCGCCCCCGAGCAGCGTCGGGTGCATGACGACCTCGGACGGGGCGAGCCCGAGCGCGGCGGCGACATCGTCGCGCGCCTGGCCGGGACTCTGCACCGGCGCCCAGATCTCCCAGCGGCCATAGTTCATGCGTGCCGTGGCCGCGGGCGGCTCCATCGTGGCGTGGGCCAGGTGAGGGGCGTAGTACTCCGCCGTCACCACCTTGGCGGACGACGCCAGCGCCTTGTCGACGTCGCCCTGGTTGCGCTCGACCTTGCCCGGTTTCTTCACCGCCTCCTCGAGTTGAGCCTTGTAGGCCTTCGAGGTGTAGGACTTGTTCGGCCCGTCGTCCCAGGTGATCTTGAGGGCTTCGCGACCCTGCATGGCGGCCCAGGTGTTGCTGGCGATGACCGCAACACCGCCGAGCGGCCCGAACTTGTAGGGCGCGGGCGTGGGGCTGAGCGTCACGACCTTCTCGACACCCTTCACCTTCAGCGCCGCGCTGCTATCGACCGAGGCGACCTTGCCGCCCACCACAGGCGGCCGCGCGATCACCGCGAACTTGGTGCCGGGCAGCAGAACGTCCTGGCCATAGATCGCCTTGCCGGTCGTGATGTCGACGATGTCGGCAATGCGCACGTTGCCCTTGCCGATGTAGCGGAAGGCGCTGGCCTCCTTCAGCTTCACCTTGTCGGCGGGCGGCACCGGCAGGCCGGCGGCCGCGCCGGCGAGCTCCCCGTAGCCGAGCTTGCGCCCGGTCGGCTTGTGCACGACCTCGTGCAGTTTCGCCTCCACCTCGGAGACGTCGACCTTCCACTGCGCCGCGGCTGCCGTCTCCAGCATCTGCCGCGCTGCGGCACCGCACTG
>DATFCC010000067.1:0-2967 GCA_035253505.1 Hyphomicrobiaceae bacterium | reverse complement strand
CGAAGCTTTCGCTGCGGGCGCGGTGAGCACGTACCGGGGAAGTGGCGTGCTCGAGTCGGCGGCGTGGCCCGATGGAGCGCGGGCCGCGCCGCAAGCTCGATGCTCAGTAGTTGTAGGCGCGCTCGCCGTGATCGACGAGATCGAGGCCTTCGCGCTCCTGGTCGGTGCCAGGGCGCAGCCCGACGATTGCTTTCACGACCATCAGCAGGATCAGCGAGCCGACGCCCGACCACACCAGCGTGAGGGCGACCGCCTTGCACTGGGTGATCACCTGCCCGACCATGTCGTAGTCGCCGACCTTGCCGGCCGCGTAGTCGAACACGCCGGTGCCGCCCAGCAAGGGGCTCGCCAGGAAGCCGGTGCCGATGGCGCCGATGATGCCGCCGACGCAGTGCACGCCGAACACGTCCAGCGCATCGTCGTAGCGGAAGGTGTTCTTGATCGCCGAGCAGAAGAAGATGCACACGAAGCCGGCGACGATGCCGAGCACGATGGCTCCCATCGGCCCGGCGTAGCCCGACGCCGGCGTGACGGCGACGAGGCCCGCCACCGCGCCGGAGGCGCCGCCGAGCAGGCTCGGCTTGCCCTTGAAGATGTTCTCCGCGACCATCCACGCCAGCGCTGCGGCGGCCGTCGCCACGAACGTGTTGGTCATGGCCAGGGCCGCGGTGCCGCCGGCCTCCAGCGCCGAGCCGGCGTTGAAGCCGAACCAGCCGACCCACAGCAGCGAGGCGCCGATCAGCGTGTTGGTGAGCGAGTGCGGCGGCATGGCCTCGCGGCCGAAGCCGACCCGCTTGCCGACGACGAGGGCGCCCATCAGGCCGGCGATGCCGGCGTTGATGTGCACCACCGTGCCGCCGGCGAAGTCGAGCGCACCCCACTGGAAGGCGATGCCGGCGTTGGCCACGACGGCGTCCATGGCTGCCTGTGCGGCCGGTTTGGCATCGGCCGCCGCGGCGGCCAGCGCCTTGCCGGCGGCGACGGTGGCGGCGGGGCCCGCCCAGTACCAGACCATGTGCGCGATGGGGAAGTAGACCACGGTCACCCACAGCGCCAGGAACAGCATGACGGCCGAGAACTTCATGCGCTCGGCCATGGAGCCCACGATCAGCGCCGGGGTGATGGCGGCGAATGTCATCTGGAAGCAGACGTAGACCAGCTCCGGGATGACCACGCCGTCGCTGAAGGTCTCCACCGTCGACTCCGGCGTCACGCCGGCCAGGAAGGCCTTGGAGAAGCCGCCGACGAAGGCGTTGAAGGAGCCGCCTTCCGAGAACGCCAGGCTGTAGCCGTAAACAACCCACAGGATGCAGACCAGGCACACGCAGGAGAACACCTGCATCAGCATCGACAGCATGTTCTTGGTGCGCACGAGGCCGCCGTAGAACAGCGCCAGCCCCGGAATGGTCATCAGCAACACGAGCGCGGATGCCGTCATCATCCACGCCGTGTCGCCCTTGTTGGGCACAGGCGCCGGCGCCTGCGCCAGCACCGGCGCGGCGGCCATCGCCACCAGAATTGCCGCGATCGCCACCACGGCAATCCGGCGCAAGGAACCAGGCTTCATGTGTCGTGCCTCCAAGTGAGCGGCGTTTCTTCGATGGGCGAGCCGGCGGCGGATCGGTGGCCGGTCAGATTGCGCTGTCGTCGGTCTCGCCCGTGCGGACGCGAACCGCGTGATCGATGGGCGACACGAAAATCTTGCCGTCGCCGATCTGCCCCGTCCTGGCCGTGCGCACGATTGCCTCGACCGCCTTCTCGACGGTCCCGGCGGGCACCACCACCTCGATTTTGACCTTCGGCAGGAAGCTCACCGCATACTCGGCGCCGCGATAGATCTCGGTGTGCCCTTTCTGGCGGCCGTAGCCCTTGACCTCCGTCACGGTCATGCCCTGCAACCCGAGGTCGGTCAGCGCCGAGCGGACCTCCTCGAGCTTGAACGGCTTGATGATGGCCGTTACGAGCTTCATGTGGGTTCCCCCTTGTGACACTGCCGGCCTGCCCAAATCACGGGCAGATTCGGCCATCCGCGCCGCACGCAAGCGACGGCGCGCTAGGGGACAGTCAAAACACATGCCATTCCGGCGCGCGTCGGCTAGTGCCTTGAAATCAAGGAAGGACTCGCGTCCGCGGGGGCGATTGCGCAGCCCGCGCTGCTGCCTATGAAATAGGCATAACCCGATTTCTGCCCCTCACCTGAGCATGAAGTCGGTCGAGCGCTGGCGGGTCAGGCCTTCCTGGGCAACGGAGGCCACGAGACGGCCGTCGCGGGTGAAGATGCTGCCGCGGCAGAACCCGCGCGCCCCGTAGCCCGACGGGCTGTACTGGGCGTAGAGCAGCCACTCGTCGGCGCGGAACGGGCGGTGGAACCAGAGCGCGTGATCGAGGCTCGCCATCTGGATATCCGGGTCGAACATCAGCTTGCCGTGGGCGATGAGCGCGGTATCGAGCAGCGTGAAGTCGGAGGCATAGGCCAGCACGCATTGGTGCAGCGCGAACGCATCCGGCAGGCGCCCGCTGGCCCGCATCCACACCATCTGCTCAGGCGTGCGCTGGTCGCGGGCGAAGTAGCGCGACAGGTCCAGCGGCCGCATCTCGATGGGCCGCTCGCGCTCCCAGTAGCTGCGAATGTTGTCGGGCAGCTTGTCCAGCATGCGGGCCATGAGCTGGCGCTCGCTCGGCAGGTCCTCGGGCGGCGGCACCTTGGGCATCTCGTCCTGGTGGTCGAAACCGGGCTCGGCCACGTGGAAGGAGCAGCTCATGACGAACATCGCCCGGCCCTTCTGGATGCCGGTCACGCGCCGCGTCGTGAAGCTGCCGCCGTCGCGCACCCGGTCGACGTGGTAGACGATGGGCCTGGCCGGGTCGCCGGGCAGCAGGAAATAGGCGTGCAGCGAATGCGCGATGCGCTCCTCGGGCACCGTCCGCACGGCCGCCACCAGCGCCTGCCCGAGCACCTGTCCGCAG
>DATFCC010000066.1:0-10559 GCA_035253505.1 Hyphomicrobiaceae bacterium | reverse complement strand
AGGAGGCCGTGCGCTTCGATCGCACACGCATCACCAGCGACACCTGGGAGACCTATCCCATTCTCCGCTTCTCGGAAGTGCCCGCAGTGGAGGTGGAAATCCTCAACCGGCCGGCGGAACGGTCTCTGGGCGCCGGCGAGGCCTCGCACCCGCCGACCGCCGCCGCCATTGCCAACGCGATCTTCGAGGCTCTCGGCGTGCGCGTGCGCGACCTGCCCATCACCCGCGAGCGCATCATTGCCGCCATGGGCTGATGCGCAGCCGCGTCCCGGCCATGCACGTACCGTGCGGGTCGGGCGGATTGCGCGGTTGTGGGCGGCCGCGCGCCCGCGTAGCGTTGGTAGCGAAAAGGTCTGATTGCAGGTTGAGGAGGTGGCTATGGCGGCAGCGGCGCAGAAGCACAGCGACGCGGAACGCGAGCTGGTCGAGACCGCGCGCAGCGTGCTGCCGGGTGGCGGCTTCGGCAACGTGTCCCACGAGGTGGTCGTCGCCGAGGGCCGCGCCGGCCACGTCTGGGACGTGAGCGGCAACGAGTACATCGACTATCTGCTGGGCTCCGGGCCCATGATTGTCGGCCACGCCCATCCGGAGGTGACCGCGGTGGTGCAGGAGGTGGCGGCCAAAGGCACCACGTTCTTCGCCAACAACCCCTACGGCATCCGCCTCGCCGCCGAGATCGTCGATGCCGTGGCGTGCGCGGAGAAGGTGCGCTTCGTCTCCACCGGCTCGGAGGCCGACGCCTACGCCATGCGTCTCGCGCGCGCCTACACCAAGCGCGACAAGATGCTGAAGTTCGAGGGCGGCTACCACGGCATGAGCGACTACGGGCTGATGAGCCTCGCCCCCAAGCGCGCGGGCAACTTCCCGCAGCCCATCCCGGACTCGGCCGGCATCCCCCGGAGCCTGCGCGACGAGATGCTGGTCGCGCCCTACAACGACCTGGAAACGGTGGCGAGCCTGATCCGCGAGCACAAGGGTGAGATCGCCGGCATCATCGTCGAGCCGTTCCAGCGCCTGATCTCACCCAAGCCTGGATTCCTGGAGGGGCTGCGCAAGCTGACGCAGGAAAACGGCATGGTCCTCATCTTCGACGAGGTCGTCACCGGCTTCCGCTTCGCTTACGGCGGGGCGCAGGCCTACTACGGCGTGACGCCGGACGTGTGCACCATGGGCAAGGCCATCGGCGGCGGCTTTCCGCTGGCGGCAATTGGGGGGCGCGCCGACATCATGGCCCATTTCGACAAGGGTGCCGTCGCGGAGGACGCCTTCATGGTGCAGATCGGCACGCTGTCCGGCAACCCGATCGCTGCCGCTGCGGGGCTCAAGACATTGGAGATCCTGCGGCGCCCCGGCGCCTACGAGCGCATTTTCAAGACCGGACGCGCGCTGATGGAGGGCTACGCCGACATTTTGAGGAAGGCGCGGGTGACCGCCCGCGTGGTCGGTGACGCGCCGATGTTCGACGTCGTCTTCACCGACCGCGAGGTGAAGGACTACCGCTCTTCGCTGGGCGACGAAGCCAAGATGAAGCGGTGCAACGCCCTGCTGCGCCAGCGCGGCATCCTGAAGAGCGAGAGCAAGTACTACATCTCACTCGCGCACACCGACGAGGACGTCGCCTTCACGCTCGACGCGTTTGCCGCCTCGATCGCCGAGCTGCAGCGCTGAGGAATGGCGGGAGGCGTTGTCGCGCGTAGGGTGCAATTGGCGAAGCCGTATTGCACCGAAGGAGCTCGAATGGCGCAATACGCCTCGCTATTGCGCCCTACGCTCAGTGCGCCTCGCGCCAGATGCGCCGCTTGGCGAGGCCGAGCAGCACGGCGGTGACGATCAGGTAAAGCATCACCAGCAGGCCCGTGCGCTTGCGCTCCTCGAGCGTGGGGTCGGCGGCCCAGCTCAGGAACGCGACCACGTCGCGGGCGTAGTTGTCGACGGTGCCCGCCGTGCCGTCATCGTACTTGACGAGCCCGTCGCCGGCGATGAAGGGGTTCGGCATCGCCGTCTGATGACCGGCGAACGCCTTGTTGTAGTTCATGCCGTCGGCGAGCTTCATGCCTGCCGGCGGATCGCCGTAGCCCAGCAGATAGGCGTAGATGTAGTCGGCGCCCGCCTCCTGGTATCCGCTCAGGATGTCGCGAACCATGGTGTCGGGCACGCGGTAGAAGGGCGTGTTCGCCTCCACGCCGCGCGCTCTGGCGATCAGTGACAGGTCGGGCGGAAGTGCGCCGTTCTGCGCATAGCGCGCAGCCTGGTCGTTGGGGTAGGGCGGCGGGATGGCATCCGACAGGACGGCCGGGCGCTTGTTGATCTTGCCCGTTTCGTCGGGCGCGTCGTCGACCTGGTAGTTGTTGCCCGCGAGCGACTTGATGGCCGCCTCGGGAAACTGCGGCCCGCCCGGCTGCACGAGATTGCGGAAGTAGAGCCGCTTGATGCCATGGCAGCGCGCGCAGACCTCCGAGTAGACTTTGAAGCCGCGCTGGAGCTGGCCGTCGTCGAACTTCCCGAACAGCCCACCGAACGTCCACTTCTGGCGCGGAATGTGCACATGCTCGTCGCCGGCCGCCCAGGCGCTGCCGCCCAGCCCCAGGCCGATCGCCACGATGGCGGCGCCGACCGTCGCACGTATCGTCCCCGTCATGATGCTGCGCCCTCCCGCTAGCGCTTCTCGGGCGCCGCCGGCACATTCATGTGCGCCGGCTGGCCGCCTTTGCCCAGCACCGACTCGGTGATCGAGCGCGGCAGCGGCTTGGGGTTCTCCGTCACGCCGACGATCGGCATGATCACCAGGAAATGCAGGAAGTAGTAGGCCGTGAAGATGCGCGCCCAGAGCACGTAGGCCCCCTCCGGCGGCTTGGACCCCAGGTAGCCCAGGGCGATCACGGTGATGATGAACAGCCAGAAGAACCACTTGTAGACCGGCCGGTACTTGGTCGAGCGCACCCGCGAAGTGTCGAGCCAGGGGATGAACATCAGCAGCAGGATGGAGGAGAACATCGCCACCACCCCCAGCAGCTTGTTGGGGATCGCGCGCAGGATGGCGTAGTAGGGCAGGAAGTACCATTCGGGCACGATGTGCGGCGGCGTCGAGAGCGGGTTCGCCTCCACATAGTTGTCGGGATGCCCCAGGTAGTCCGGCACGTAGAACACGAACCAAGCGAACAGGAGGATGAACACCGACAGCGCGAAGATGTCCTTCATCACCGCGTAGGGCGCCATCGGCACCGAGTCGGACGCGGTCTTGATCTCCAGTCCCGTCGGGTTGTTCTGGCCGACGACATGCAGCGCCCAGATGTGCAGGCCGACGGCCCCCGCGATCACGAACGGCAGCAGATAGTGCAGGCTGAAGAAGCGCGTGAGCGTGGTGCCCGACACCGAGTAGCCGCCCCACAGCCACTGCACGATGCGGGTGCCGAGGCCCGGGATGACGGAGTCCAGCGACGAGAACAGGTTGGTGATGACGGTCACCGCCCAGAAGCTCATCTGGCCCCAGGGCAGCGAGTAGCCCATGAAGGCGGTGGCCATCATCAGCAGCATGATGATGACGCCGATGATCCACAGCACCTCGCGCGGCGCCTTGTACGACCCGTAGTAGAGGCCGCGGCCGATATGGATGTAGACGGCCAGGAAGAACATGGAGGCGCCGACCGCGTGCAGGTTGCGCAGGAGCCACCCGTAGTTCACGTCGCGGCGGATGTGCTCGACGCTGTTGAAGGCATCGGCGGCCGTCGGCGCGTAGTGCATGGCCAGCACGATGCCGGTGGCGATCTGCACCCCGAGAAAGAAAGTCAGCAGGCCGCCGGTGGTCCACAGGTAATTGATGTTGCGCGGCGTCGGGAAGTCGACGAACTGCGCGTGCATCATGCGCGCGACCGGGAGGCGCGCATCGAGCCACTTGGCGATGCTGGAGCCCGGCCGGTACGTCGATTCGTGCGTGGCCATTGGCGTCAGGTCCCTCAGCCGATCTTGATCTTGGTGTCGGATGTGAACGCGTAGGGCGGCACCTCGAGGTTGCGCGGCGCCGGGCCTTTGCGGATGCGCCCCGCCGTATCGTAGTGGGAGCCGTGGCAGGGGCAGAACCAGCCGCCGTAGTCGCCGCGCGCGTCGCTCAGGCCCTGGCCCTTGGGAATGCAGCCCAGATGCGTGCAGATGCCGACCAGCACGATCCAGTTCTCGTGGCCCTTCTTGGTGCGGTTGAGGTCGGTGGCCGGCGCCTTCTCCGGCAGGTCGTCGTTGCGCGCGCTAGTGTCCACCAGCTCGGAGAGCTTGGTGTCGACCGCCTGCTTGACCTCCTCCGGCGTCCGGTTGCGGATGAACACCGGCTTGCCCCGCCAGACAACGGTAATGGCCTGGCCCTCCTTGACGGGCGTCAGGTCGACCTCGGTGGAGGCGAGCGCCTGGGTGGAGGCATCGGGGTTCATCTGCTGGATGAACGGCCACAGCGCCACGGCCGCACCCACGCCCGCGAAAGCCTGTGCCGCAATGACGATGAAGTCGCGGCGATTGGGCTCTCCCGCCGAATGAGACGCCAAGTCAGCCTCCCTTTGCATCTGCTTGTCCGTGGTATGCATTGCTACCGCTGCCACGCGTCGCGGCACCGCCAAACCCATTCTTTCGCCTGCGGAATCTCGTCAAATGCAGCCCCCCACCGCATCCCCTGGGCGGTCTCCCGCCAGGGCCTGCCCGAATTGTCGATGACCGGCGGCAGCGGCCCCACATGACGTTTTGACGCGCGGTTGTTTTGCACGGTTCTAATTGCTCGCACAAGGCGTCGCACTGGCGCATGCGGAGGCAATTTGGCGCATGGCCTCGGCGCGGCAGGGCAGAATGGTGGACAACCAACCGGCGCCGTTATGCTGGGGCATGCGCATCGCACTCTACGAGCCCGACATTCCCCAGAACACCGGCACCATCCTGCGGCTGGCGGCGTGCCTGAGCGTCCCCGTCGACCTGATCGCGCCGGCCGCCTTCGATATGACCGACCGCGCCCTGCGCCGTGCCGGGCTGGACTACCTGGGGCACGCCGAGATTGCACGGCACGCGGATTTTCCGGCCTTCGACAGGGCCTGCCGGTCGCGGGGCTCCAGGCTCGTGCTGCTCACCACCCGCGGGGATACCCACTATGCCCAATTCGGCTTCGCTGAAGGCGATACCCTGCTGCTTGGTCGTGAGAGCGCCGGCGTGCCGCAATTTGTGCACGAGGCCGCCCATGCGCGCCTCGTCATTCCCATGCGGCCGGGCCTGAGGTCGTTGAACGTGGCCATGGCCGCGGCGATGGTGCTGGGCGAAGCCCTCCGCCAGACGCGCGCCTTCCCCTCGCATCACCCGAGCTGAGGCGGCGCGCGATCGGCTCGCCGGCAGCCTGCCGGCACCGGCCGGTCAGTGGGCGAAGACGTCGTCCTCCTCGAAGCCGGCGAGGTCGAGCTTTGCCCGCTCGGGGAGGAACCGGAAGCAGGCCTCGGCGGCCGCCGTCCTGCCCTCGCGCGCCAGCATGGCATCGAGCTTGGTTTTCAGGGCATGCAGGTACAGCACGTCGCACGCGGCGTAGTGCTTCTGCTGGTCGGTGAGGCTGGCGGCACCCCAGTCCGAGCTCTGCTGCTGCTTGGAGAGATCGATGCCCAGCAGCTCCGAGCACAGATCCTTCAGCCCATGCCGGTCGGTATAGGTCCGCGCCAGCTTGGAGGCAATCTTGGTGCAGTAGACGGGCCCCGCGACCACCTCCAGGTGCTTCGCCAGCATGGCTATGTCGAAGCGGCCGAAGTGGAAGATCTTGAGCAGGGAAGGATCGGCCAGCAGAGCCCTGAGACGCGGCGCCGACCAGTCCTTGCCGTCGAGCTGGACCAGATGAGCGGTATTGTCGCCGCCCGAGAGCTGGACGACGCACAGCCGGTCGCGATGGGGCTTGAGGCCGAGGGTCTCGGTGTCGATGGCCACGGCGCCCGAGAAGACGATGCCCGCAGGCAGATCGTTCTTGTGGAGCTTGATCGTGGCGCTCACGGCATTCATCCGGCAGCTCGATGTCGATGCAGGCAGCCAGCTTACCTACCAGGATCGCCGGTCACCTGCCAGCACGGAAACCGGGCCTCGCCACGGCGAGTGCCGGCAGCCGGCCCTACTTGTTGGCCGCCAGGAACGCGGCGACATTGAGCTT
Organism: Hyphomicrobiaceae bacterium; assembly: GCA_035253505.1. Classification (GTDB taxonomy): domain Bacteria; phylum Pseudomonadota; class Alphaproteobacteria; order Rhizobiales; family Hyphomicrobiaceae; genus AWTP1-13. The sequence continues at coordinate 4,411 of DATFCC010000066.1, read as the reverse complement.
CTGCTTGGCGAGCAGAGTGTTCACCGTCTGGCCGCTGCGATAGGGCGCAAAGAGATAGTAGTAGACGAGCTTGCCCTTCACGAAGGCCGAGGCGGAAAGGCCGACGATCGTCACGTCCTTGCCCGTCTGAGCCTTCGCTCTTTGCGCCATTGCCCCGTAGCAGGCGTCCCCATCCTCCGCCACCACACCGAGGAAGCGGAGCTGGTTCACCACCACATCCTTGAGCGCCTGCTCGACACGCTGCTTCAGGTCGGAGGCCATGCCTGTCGCCATCTTCTCGCCCTGATCGCGCAGGTAGCCGCACAGCTCCTTGAGCGCTTGCGCGGGCTGGCCCTCGGGCGGCCTGTCGATGGTCGAGGTCAGCACCTGGTATTGCGCGAAGTCCTCCAGCAAGCCGCGCTTGCCTGCGCGCCAGTCGGTGAGCTGCTTGCAGTCGGCATACATGGCGAGCAGCGTGTTGGTGCCGATCGCCACGCCGACGGCTTGCAGCAGAGATCGATCGGCAGGCTGATTGGCGTCGAGCTCGCACTGGCCGGGTGGCGCCGTCAGCACGACCGACGTCTCACCGATGCGCACGTCCTTGCCGAGGCAGGGCATGCCGCCGACGACAACGCCCGCAAATGCCGCCGCAGCCAGCAGGCCCCTCATCGTTGCCCCCTTCCTGTCTGTAGCTATCGTCCAGGTTTCTCCCAAGGGCCGGGATAGATCAAGGCGAAAGCCGACATGTGTCCGAGCGGCGTCCCGACGATTCCACGCGGTCCGGGGCGTGGCAGAAGCCCGGCTGGCGCGGCAGGATGCGACCCTGCGGCACGGAGGCCAAGCCGCCGCACCATGGACAGGTCGCGCGCCGACCCGGCATATTGGCGGCCCTGACCCCTGTGCGTCGCTTGCAGGAGATGTCGATGGTTGCTTTCCGCGATCTCTGGTACGGGCATCCGGCCAACAACTCCATGCAATATCCCTGTATCGCGCCCTACGGGCTGACCAGCATGGAGGGGACGCACGTCCTCCAGGGATTTCCCGTGTTCGGCAACCAGTGCGCGATCCGCATGGGCGTGTGCCTCAAGAACGCCGGCGTGGCTGCCGGTGCCGTGCGCGCCACCACCTGCGCCGTGCATCCGGCCGAGGAGATGCACACGGTGCGCGCTTCCGAGCTGGCGCAGGCTCTGGCCGGCGCTTCGATCGAGGGGGTAGGCAAGGTCGAGCGCATCACGGGCACGGACACATCCCACTTCTATGGGAAGCTCTATGGCCGCACCGGCATCATCTACATCCAGGACTACTGGAAGCGGCACGGCGAGACGACGCCGACCGGGGATCACATCGACGTCTGGAACGGGTACCGGTCGTCGACCAAATGGCTGATGGAGTGGTTCTCCTGGCTCGGCTACTACTCCAACTACGTGCAAGCCAAGCAAGTCTGGTTCTGGGACGTCAGGTAGCCGCCGGCGCCGGCCGCCGGGCTGAAGGAGCTCATGCGTTATCTGGTCGCCATGGTGGTCGCCGTCGTCGTGACGCTGCTCGTCACGGTGTTCGTCAGCCCGCATCTGGCGAGCCTGGCCGTCGACCGTTTCACCTTCGAGAGCCCCGACGAGGTCGGCAACCTCGAGGACGGCGTCTACATGGTGAGCAACGTGGTGGCGCTGCTGGTGGGGTGGACGATCGGCTGGTTCATCGGCGGGCGTATGGTCTCGCGACCGCCACCGCCGGCATAAGAGCGGCCTTGAAAGCTTTGGGCGATGCCGTGATCAAGCACCTCATCTATGCCATGGCCGGGGGCGCGCTGGGATCGGGCGCCCGGCATCTCGTGAACGTCGGCATGGGGCGGTGGCTGGGCGCCGGCTTCCCCTGGTGGACTTTTCTCGTCAACGTGGCGGGCTGCTTCCTGATGGGGGCGCTCATCGAGGCCCTGGCGCTCAAGTTCAACGGCTCGGCCGATCTGCGCACCTTCATCGCCACCGGCATCCTCGGCGGCTTCACGACGTTCTCGGCATTTTCCCTCGACTTCGCCGTCTTGATGCAGCGCAATGAGCATCTGCAAGCGGCGTTCTACCTGGCCGGATCGGTCGCCCTCGCAATCCTGGCGCTCTACGCCGGGATGCACGCGGTGCGGTCGCTGCTCCCGTGAACGCCCCCGTCGACACCATCGAGGTCGCGCCCGATGAGGCCGGCATGCGGCTGGACCGCTGGTTTCGCGCGCACTTCCCTGCTGTCGGCTACAGCCATTTGCAGAAGCTGCTGCGCTCGGGCCAGGTGCGCCTCGATTCCGGCCGCGTGCAGGCGAACGCGCGCCTGGAAGCCGGCCAACACATCCGCGTGCCGGCCGTACTGCGCCAGCCGCCGCGACCGAAGCCGTCGCTCGCCCCGCCGCTCGGCCTCTCCAAGGCCGACCGCGACTTCATCGAGAGGCTGATCCTCTTCGAGGACGAGCACGTGCTGGTGCTGAACAAGCCCTACGGCATCGCGGTGCAGGGCGGCACGGGCACGAAGCGGCACATCGACGGCCTGCTGGCCGGCATGGCCGACCGCTTCGGCGATCGTCCGCGCCTCGTGCATCGCCTCGACCGCGACACCACTGGCGTCCTGCTGGTGGCCAAGCACCGCGATGCGGCCGCCAGACTCGGCCGCATCTTCCAGACCCGCTCCGCCGCCAAGACCTATTGGGCGCTGGTGAAGGGCGTGCCGAAGCCGCCGCAGGGCAAGGTCGAGGCCGCCCTCGTCAAGGCCGCCGGACCCGATGGCGATCGGGTGCGCAAGGCGCTGCCCGGCGAGCAGGACAAGGCCATGCATGCCACCAGCCATTACGCGGTGATCGATCGCGTCGCGCACAAGGCGTCCTGGGTGTCCCTGAAGCCCGTCACCGGCCGCCAGCACCAGTTGCGGGCGCACATGGCGCTCATCGGCCATCCCATCGTCGGCGACAACAAGTATCAAGGCGACAAGGTGCTGGCCGAGAGCGGCATCGACGCCAGGCTCCACCTGCATGCCCGCCGCCTGGTCATCCCGCACCCGGCACCGGGCACCCCCGCCATCGACGTGACCGCGCCTCTGCCCGAGCACATGCGGCGCACGTGGGCGTTGCTCGGCCTCGATGCGGACCGGTTCGATGCCGATGGGGCGCGATAGCGGACTGCTGTTGCCAGGGGCAACACCGCCGCGGGAGCAGGTTGTTTCGTTGGGGACAGCGCGCCAGCCTCATCCCATGCTACCCACGGCAGGGTCTGCATCGACCGCACCCGATGCGGATGTGCCGTCGGCGCTTCCGGGGCCACCCCGCGTCACGGAGCGCCGGCGGCTCTCAGTGCGAGAGAAGCGGCGTGCGCGCCACGGTCAGGATGCGATGATATTTCCGCCAGATGCGGCGGCTCCACAGGCTCGTCACGGCGGCAAAGCCCGCGAGTGCCATCGCCAGCCCCACGAGGAACCTCTGGGTCGTGACGAACGTCACGGCGAACAGCACGATGGTGATGGATGCGGCATAGAACAGGGCTGTGCCGACCTCGAAGCAGATATGAGTGATGGTCCGGAACGTTTGCATCTGCAGCTCGCGTGCGAGATACGCTCCAACGCTTGCATAATAGCGATTCGCCGGCACCTGAGCGAACCTCATCGCGCGACGCGCGCAGCGCAGCACCACGCCCGAGCACCGGCCGGCCTCGCCGGCGGGGGGCGCGCGGAACGGGTTGCGCGCACATCTCGTTTTCCTCGTGATGGGCAACTCGAGGAGTTTCGCGATGATCGATCCAGCCAAGGTCAAGGAGCATATGGAGGTCTACGCATCGGACGGCGAGCGCGTCGGCACCGTCGATCACCTGGAAGGTTCCCGGAAAATCAAGCTGACCCGGAGCGATCCGGCATCGCACGGCCACCACCACCTCATCCCGCTCGATTGGGTGCATTCGGTGGACCAGCACGTGCGCCTCTTCAAGAGCAGCGGCGAGGTGAAGCGCTCTTGGGAGCATGTCACCTGACCTATGGCGCGCAAAGGCGGTGGGGGGAGGCTGCCCGCCCCCCTCCGCAACGGGCAAGACCGGCAGGCGTCTGCTCTACACGCCAACTCGGACGATCCCCTCAGGCCGTGCATCGGTGGGCGCGGGCATATGGACAAGGGCGCCATTCTCTCCTATGTCCGGGGCGCAACAACGGTACCCCCGCCCTGATAGGGCGCGCGGGGGTCCGGCTGGGGCGGAGTAGCTCAGTTGGTTAGAGCAGCGGAATCATAATCCGAAGGTCGGCGGTTCAAGTCCGCCCTCCGCTACCACCTAGTTTCTTGTCCAGCCCGGACACATAGGTGACGGTTTGTTCCTAAGAGATAGGTAACAACCTCGTGCCGAACGGGTTGTCGAGGGGCTGCAAAGTCCTCTGTTCGAGATCGATGTATCCGAGATCGTAGGTGATGAAGGAGACGAGC
>DATFCC010000065.1:0-2162 GCA_035253505.1 Hyphomicrobiaceae bacterium | reverse complement strand
ATCGTCCCGCGGTCCGCCTCCAGCACCACATGGCGCTGCGCGACACAGGCATCCAGCTCGAGCTATGGCGGGACATGGGTGACGACGCGGGCGTGAAGGCGGCGTATCGAGGCGGGTAAGCAAGCCTGCCAGAACCTCCAGAAGGAGCGATACGCCATGAATACACATAGCACCATCGTCCCGCTGCACCAGCCCGATGCGGTTGACGACCCCCTGACCACCATTCTGCGCGAGGGCGCACGACGCCTGCTCGCCCAAGCCGTGGAGGCCGAAGCCGAGGCGTTCCTGGCCGCCATGCGCGAGCAGCGCCTCGCCGACGGACGCGCCCGCCTCGTGCGCCACGGCCACGGCCCCGAGCGCCTGATCCAGACCGGCATCGGCCCGGTGCCGGTCCGTCGGGTCAAGCTGCGCGACCGCGCCGCCCAAGGGGCCGGCGGCCAGCCCATCACCTTCACCTCGGCGATCCTGCCCAGATGGGCCCGGCGCACCAGGAGCCTCGACGCGCTCATCCCCATTCTGTATCTGCGCGGCGTCTCCACCGGTGACTTCCAGGAGGCGCTGGCGGCGCTGCTGGGCGCGGACGCGCCGAACCTGTCGCCCGCGGCCATCACGAAGCTAACAGAGGCTTGGCAGGCCGATTACGAGCGCTGGCAGCGCCGTGACCTCTCGGCCCGGCGCTACGTCTACGTCTGGGCCGACGGCATCTACCTGCAGGCCCGCATGGAGCCACATGCCGAATGCATGCTGGTGGTGATCGGCGCCACGCCGGAGGGTAGGAAGGAGCTGATCGGCTTCCAAGTCGGCGTGCGCGAGAGCGCCCAGAGCTGGCGTGAACTGCTGGTCGAGCTCAAGGCACGCGGCCTTTCGCTCGCGCCCGAACTGGCCATCGGCGACGGGGCGCTGGGCTTGTGGCGGGCGCTGGAGGAGGTGTTCCCGACCACACGCCATCAGCGCTGCTGGCAGCACAAGGTGCTGAACGTACTGAACAAGGTGCCCAAGTCCGTGCAGCCGGGCATGAAGGCCGCTCTGCGCGAGGTCTGGCAGGCGCCGAACCGGAAAGCGGCCGAGACCGCGATCGACATCTTCGCCGAGAAGTATAGGGCCAAATACGCCAAGGCCGTCGACTGCTTGGTCAAGGACCGGGAAGCGCTGCTGTCCTTCTTTGACTTCCCGGCCGAACACTGGGATCACCTGCGCACCAGCAATCCGATTGAGAGCGTGTTTGCGACGGTGCGGCACCGGACGGTGCGCAGCAAAGGTGCCCTGTCGCCCAAGACGGCCAAGCTGATGGTGTTCAGGCTGGTGATGGCGGCCGCCAAGAGTTGGCGGCGGCTGAAGGGTGACAACCAGTTGCCGAAAGTGATCACAGGTGTCAGGTTCCGCGACGGTGTCGAGGTCACCGAGACACCAAACCAGTGCGCCGCCTAACCGCCCCGTCACCCATATTCCCGCATAGCTCCGAAGCCGAGCACGCCGCAATAGAAGCCGAGCGCGCGCTCGATGTCGGCCACCTTGAGGTGGACGTGCCCGATGCGCACCTGCGGGTCGACCGCGGCGAACGCGCCGCGCTCGGCGTCCGCGCGGGACGTTGCGTCTGCCATGTCGTGCCTTCCTGTGCGAGCGGCCGAGCCGGGCCGAGTTGTCCCCACCCACGATCTATGCTGTGCTTCCATGGAGGACCATTCACGATCCATGCGGAGAAGCTCTGCATGAATGCACAGCCGAGCTGGGATGACCTGCGCGTCCTCCTGGCCGTCGCGCGCCACGGCTCGCTGTCCGGCGCGGCCCGGGCACTGGGTGTGAACCATTCGACCGTGCTGCGGCGGGTCGCGGCCCTGGAGGCTGCGATCGGGACACGGCTCTTCGACCGCCTTCCCGGCGGCTATGCCCTCACGCCGGCAGGGGACGACATGCACATGGTGGCGGCCCGCCTGGAGGAGGAGATCGCCGCCGCGCAGCGCCGGCTGGCGGGGCGCGACGCGCAGCCGAGCGGCACCGTGCGGGTCACGACGATCGACATCCTGGCGCTCTACGTGCTGCCCCGCCACCTCACGAGCTTCCGGGCCGCATATCCCGGCATCAGCATCGAGCTGGTGATCGCCGAGACGCCCTTCAGCCTCACCCGGCGGGAAGCCGACGTCGCGATCCGCGCGACCACCAGA
>DATFCC010000064.1:0-12427 GCA_035253505.1 Hyphomicrobiaceae bacterium | reverse complement strand
CAGGAAAGGGAAGCGCCATTGCGTCACCCTTGCCGAACTGTGCCAGGCGAGCACCCGGCCTTTCGCGCGCATAAGAAAGCTGCCCGTCCGATGGATCGATGCCCTGCACCTCGGCCGGCGCACATCGCTCGATGAGCAGCTCGGTGAAGGCGCCGTTGCCGCAGCCGACATCGATCCAGCGCAAGCCCGATGGCGGAGCGAGCCAGTCCAGGAAAACGTTGCCGGCGAGCCGGCTCCATTTGCCCATCATCTGCTCGTAGGCGTCGCCGTCGTCGAAGCGAATAACCTGTTCCGCCATCACACACCTCGTTTCCGTCATCGCCAACGACCGCGCCGATGACATCGACGCCGGCGCCGTCACGAGCCGTAGGGATACTCGACGAACTCGACGATGAGGCCCTCCGGCCCCCGGCAGTAGAACGGCTTGGCGCGCCCGCCCCTGAGCGAGAGCACCTGCGACAGCGGCTCGTGCCCAGCCGCGACCATGCGCTTGCGCACCTCCTCGGCATCGTTCACCTGGAAGCAGATGTGGGTAAGGCCGTGGTCGCACTGCCGGATGGGCACCGGCTTTCCCTCCGGCGTCAGCCATTTGAAGAGCTCGATGTGGTAGCCGCCCAGCGCCAGCATGGCCCACCGGCACGCCGCACCCGGCAGCCCGGTGACGGTGGCGAGATCCGCCTCGTTGCGGTTCTCCATCTCGCCGATGACCTTGAACCCCAGCAGGTCGACGAAGAAGGCCCGCATCTTGTCCCAGTCGCGGCAGCTCACCGCCGTGTGGTGCGGGCGCTCGATCAGGTCCCGAACGGACCGTTTTTGCCCTTGTGCCATTGGTTTCACTCCCTGGCCGTTCCGGCTCGCGGGCCGGCGGTCGCTCACAGCCTAGCGCATACGGCGGCGGAAGGCTGTTGTGCGCGATGCCGATCCCGCATTCTCGCCTCAATCGGCAGCTAGCTCAAACACTTGGCAGGGGGTGCCGCCGTTCGCTGACACGAGTCGAGACTGCTCCGCTCGTGGCGACCGGCGTTGGTGAAGTCGAGATGCGCGTCGCGTTGTCGGTTCCGAGTTCTCTACCGGACGCCTTGCCGCCCGCGTGGCGCTCGCGCGACCGCCGCCATCGTTCCGCCCGCCGGCCCGGGGTGCCTCTGCTGGCCCTGGTCCTGGGCCTGGTCAGCGTCGTGCTGACCACATTCACGGTTCCAGCCGCCGCAGCCGACACCATCACGGCCATCGAGGTCACCGGCAATCGCACCGTGGACGCGGGGGCGGTGCGCTCCAAGCTCGCGCTAACCACCGGCAGCCGCTACGACAGCGCCAAGGCGGACCAGTCGGTCAAGGCGCTCTATGCCACTGGCCTCTTCCACGACGTCCGCATCGAGCGGCACGGCGGCACGGTGCGCGTGACCGTGAGTGAAAACCCGATCGTGTCCCGCGTCGAGCTGGAAGGAAAGATCTCGATCGACAAGAAGAAGCTGCAGGACAGCCTCCAGCTCAAGCCGCGTGACCGCTATACCGCGTCGAAGGCGCACGCGGACGCAGTGCGCCTTCGCGACGCCTACCGGCGGCTCGGTCGCCTCGCCACCACAGTGGAGGCGAAGACCAAGCTTCTCGCCGACGGGCGCATGGACGTTGCCTATGTGGTCACCGAGGGCGACGTGACGAAGGTCGACAGCATCAACTTCGTCGGCAATCGGCAGCTCACCTCGGCGCAGCTCCGCGACGTCGTCTCCACCAGCCAGTCCGGGTGGTTCGACATCCTCAAGACGGCCGCCTTCTACGATCCCGAGCGCATCAACCAGGACAAGGAGCTGCTGCGGCGCCATTACCTCAAGCAGGGCTTCCCCGATGCCCGCGTCACCTCTGCGGAGGCCGTCAAGAACGCCGACGGCACCGGCTACATCATCACCTTCACCGTCGAGGAGGGCGAGCGCTACACGTTTGCTCCCGCCACGGTCGCTAGCAGCCTGCGCGGCGCCGATACGGCCGCCCTGCAGGACCTGGTGGCCGTGAGGGCCGGCAGCACCTACAGCGAGGAGGCCATCGAAAAGTCGGTCGAGAAGATGACGCTTGCACTGAGCGACCAGGGGCTGGTGTCCGCGCAGGTGAAACCGGTGCCGAAGCGCGATGCGGCGGGACACACGATTGCCGTCGCCTTCCAGGTCGTGGATGGCCCGCGCGTCTACGTGGAGCGCATCGAGATCACCGGCAACCAGAAGACCAAGGACTTCGTCATCCGTCGCGAGTTCCGGATCGCGGAAGGCGATGCGGTCAATGCATTCCTCCTCGAACGCGGCAAGAAGCGCGTGCAGGCGCTCGGCTTCTTCAAGAGCGTCGCGCTCAAGAAGCAGCGCGGCTCGGCAGCCGACAAGGTGGTGCTCGTCCTCGAGGTGGTGGAGGACGGCACCATCGATTTCGGCATCGGCGCGGGCTATTCCACGAGCGAGGGCGTGATCGGCGACATCTCGATCGCGGAGCGCAACCTGTTCGGCAATGGCCAGTGGCTGCGCCTCAAGCTCGCCGGCAGCCTGACGCGGCTGCAGGCCGAGGCCGGGTTCACCGAACCGCGCTTCCTCGGCACCAACATCGCGGCGGGTTTCGACCTCTTCTACCGGGATATCGACTACACCGAGCAGGCGTCCTACAAGGTGCAGCGCATCGGCGGCACCCTGCGCGCCCGCTACCCCGTCACCGACGAATGGTCGGTCGGCGTCAACTACAGCTTCGTCCGCAGCACCCTCTATGACGTCGGCCCTGCGGCCTCCGCCGCCATCAAGGAGGCCGTCACCGGCTTCCCCGACGCGACCTCGGACACCTACAACACCTCCTCTGTCGGCTACTCGCTGATGTACGATACGCGCGACAACAAGAAGCGGCCCACGTCGGGCGTGTACTACACCGTCGCCCAGGACCTGGCCGGCCTCGGCGGCGACGTGCGCTACATCCGCTCGGTGGGCGAGGCGCGCGTCTACTATCCCGTCAGCGACGAAGTGACGGCCATGGGGCGGGCCACCGGCGGCGTCATCAGCGGATGGGGCGGGCAGGACGTGCGCCTGCTCGATCTCTTCTACAAGGGCAACGAGACGATCCGCGGCTTTGCCGTCGCCGGCTATGGCCCGCGCGACATCCTCAGCGCCAACCAGGACGCGCTCGGCGGCCGCATGTACTATTCGACGACGGCCGAGCTGCTGTTCCAGATCCCGGGCGTGCCGCAGGACCTCGGTCTGCGCGGCGCCGTGTTCGCCGATGCCGGCTCGCTATGGGGCCTGAACGGCACGGCGGCCAAGCAGCCGGGCGCGGTGGGCGGCACCCCGGCATTGCGCGCCTCGGTCGGCATGGGCCTCGTGTGGGATTCACCGATCGGCTCGCTCCGGGCCGACTATGCCGTCCCGCTCGTCAAGCAGCCCTTCGACAAGACCCAGAACTTCAGCTTCGGCCTGATGCCATTTTGAGCGCGGCGCGGGTGCCCCCTCTAACATAGGTCAGCAGCCAGATTTAAGGTTGGCAACTGATGGGCGGGTTTTGTCCTGACGGCAGAGTGCGCCACCCTTCGTTCCACTGCGCCACGTCGCCCGCGAGTTTGCCATGCACCAGAAGAAAAGCGACAAGGTCAAGGAGAGTGCGATCGCTTTGACTGAGGGTGAAATCAGTCGGAATACTCTGCAGTCGCCGGCTTATGTGTTTCGAGAGCGACGCTATCCCGTCAGGGATCTTGTTGGCCTGCAGCAGTGCCGCCAGCGCTGCGCTGTCCGCAAGCCCTGCGCCGTATCTTGACGCGAAATCCGCATCGATCACGTCGCGCAGGCCGAGGCGGATCACCAGCGGGCGCATCGCCAGCACGCCGGTCTCGAAGAGGTTGCCCCACGATGTCTTGCTGGCGGGGCCGCACCTGCCAGTGCGCCGGGTCAAATCGATCGGCCAGTTCATATTGAGCTGATCGGTTACGACGTCCGTGCTCTCTATCAGCTTCCAGCCCAGGTCCTGGAGCAGCGCGATGGCACCATAGATGGACTCGAGCGCATGGCCGAACACGGTATTGTGCGAAGCGTAGCCCTCCTCGATTCCCATCTGCTGGAATTTGGTGCCGTTGGTGTCGATCCGATCCACCGAGGCGTCGATCGAGATTGCCACCACGCTTGATCCTCTCGCTTTCTGGTCCAAGTTCGCCCGAATTTGCGTCAACAGCGTAATCAGTCCCGAATTGTCCGCCAGCGACCCGTCGGCCAGGAATATCAGCCCACCCTGGAACAGGATCTTCGATCCGCAATGGCGCAGCGGCAGGTTCGGGTAGGCGATAGGGAACGAGGAGGAGGCATAGACGGCGTCCGCCAGGCGAATGCTGGCAGGATCAGTCCGGGTAAAGCCGAGATCGTTCTCGCTCAAGAGGGTTTGTGGAGCGCCCAGTTTCCCCCACCAGCCGCGAGGCTGGGAATAGGTCGTGTCGATGTAATGCTTGGAGAGAACGAAGCGGACATGATTGGCAACGTCGAACGCGTTGATGTAAAGGGCGGGCCGGTCGGGCAGGCGATCGAGGCTGACCCCCTTGAAAAGCAGGGCGTCGTAGTCCTCCCGCGCCAGGACGCCGCGGTTATAGTCCGTGAAGAGTGCCTTGGCCCACACGAGGGGATTGCTCGCGGCTTGCCCGTACCACTGGCGCGTCCGGTAGTTCACGGCCATTTTATCGAGGTAGTCAGTCCACAAAGCGGAGTCCGCAGCGGCCTGCCTCAGCGGTTCGTGATTCAGTGCGAAGTAGCTGGCCGCGAGCGAGCCGCCGGATACCGAAGACATCACATCGATCTGGTCGAGCAGGCTTCGGTTCGAGTCCGGCAGCCCACCCAGCATCAAAGCCGGGCCGGCTCTTCGGACTTCGCGCAGCACGGCGGCGGAAAGATAGGCAGCACGGCTGCCACCCCCCGAAGACGCGATGCCGAGAACAGATCCACTGAACCGGGGCTGTGCGAACGGAACGGGATTGTTGAGGTCGATCCCGGCCGTGATGCAGCGACCCACAGGCTCAAGGGTGCGGATCGGCCCGTAGTAGAGCCTTGCACCGCCTACGAGAGCAATCAGCAAACTCGCGAGAAGGGCCGCCAGCCGCCAACGCACCCGCCGACGCTTCATCCCCCGCCCCATCCAGCTCACCTCTGACGGATGGCACGATATCGTTTTTTGGCGGCGCCCGCGAGGCAACGCGCCATCGAAGAGCCGCTTGCTGATTGGGCTACGCCCACACCCAAGCAGCGGGCGGAGAGCTGCCCGCTTTGGCCCGCCCGGCAGCGCGGCTCACGCGTGCACTGCCTGGTCTTCGAGCCGGACGCAGTATACGTCGCCCGAGTTGGCGGCGTGCGGTAGACTGCCGAGGTGGGCCGCCATCGCCTCGCCCGATACCCAGCAGTCGAACGTGAGCGCCTGGCTCTCGCCCAGCGCCACGTCGAAGCCGTAGCGCCCGAGCGCCGCCATCCGGTCGAGGCAGTCGAGTGCCACGTCGCGCTGGATGGTGGTGAACTCGAACGACAGTGCCGGCAGCGGCTGCGACAGGCCGGCCAGCACGCTGGCCTCGAAGCCCTCCACATCGATCTTGGCGAAGGCCGGCAGCCCATGCGCGGCGATGAGCGCATCAAGCGTGGTGCACGGCACCTCGATGGCCGTGTCCCACACCTGCCCCTCCCAGCCGCCGGCGCCGTCGGCGGCGGCGACGAACTCGCTCGAGGCCGTCGTGACCGTCGGGTTGGCCGAGTTGACGCACAGCGTGACACGTCCCGCCGAGGCGCCGCACGCCGCCTCGACGAGCGTGATGCCGTCATCGCCGGCGTAGATGGTGCGGATGGCACGCGCGCACAGCGGCTGCGGCTCCAGCGCCACCACGCGCGCACCGAGGCGGCGGAAACTGGCGATGCGATCGCCGACGTGAGAGCCGATGTCGAAGGCAAGGTCGCCCGGCTTCACGAAGCGCGCGTAGATGGCGTCCATGGCGGCATCGCGCCGCGCGTCGCCGTAGTAGACGTCGAGCGACCGGCGCAGCGTCGCGAAAGCCGGATCGGCACGGAGAGCGGACACAGCGCTTGCATCAACCGTCATGATGTCCGATGGCACGTGGGCGATCGTTCATGGCCTGCATCCTGTCACCGAATACCCCCATTGCCCATCACCGCCTTCACCTCGGCCGGAGGCGCGAAGTCCTCCGGGATGCCGCACACGCCGAGCCATTGCAGCAGGCGGCCCATGCGCGGGTCGGCGGTTGTCACGGCGAAGGGGACGGCCAGCAGGTAGCCCGCCGTCAGCGGCAGGCTCCACCACAGCACGGCCGGAGCAATGGCCAGTAGCGCGCCGCACACGAGGGCGCCGAACAGCATTTGCGGCCACAGATTCTCCGCCGCCGTTCGCCACGAGAGGCCCTGCGCGTCGCGCGACTGCCCGCCCCACACCACCGACTTTCCAAACAGCAAGCCGATCATGAAGATCGAGGTGCGGATGGTGGAGACGGCGCCCTGCAGGAACGAGAAGACGAGCTCGATCGCCGCGCCCGGCACGAAGCGCAGCCAGCCGCCGTAGCGGGCGACCCCGCCCTTGGTCAGCATCACGTCGAGAACGCCGGCGATCTTCGGCATCAGGTACATGATGAAGAACGTCACGTAGAGGCCGCTCGCGAGCCCAGTCGGGAAGCCGGACACCGATTGCGCCTGCCACGCCGCGATCGGCAACAGCGCGATCATCAGCGTCCAGGCGGGGATGCCGATGAACATCAGGATGGCCCACACGAGCTGGAAGCGGCTCATGGGGTAGAGGCCAGGCAGGTCGAGCAGCTTCAGGTACTGCATGTTGCCCTGGCACCAGCGAACGTCGCGGCGCGCGAATTCGAGCATGGTGGGTGGGTTCTCCTCCCAGCTCCCACGCTCGACCGGCAGCACACGCACCTCGTAGCCGGCGCGGCGCATCAGCGTGGCCTCGACCTGATCGTGGGAGAGCACGTGGCCGCCAAGCGGCGGGGAGCCCGGCAGCATCGGCAGGTCGCACTGCTCGTGGAACGGCTTGATGCGCACCAGCGCGTTGTGGCCCCAGAAGGGACCGCAATCGCCCACCCACCAGGCCTGGCCCATGGTGTAGGAACGCATGCCGTGGCGCATGCCGAACTGGAAGATGCGGGCGAACGCGCTGGCCGAGGGCATGCCCACCACCAGGCTCTGCAGGATGCCGATCTTGGGGTGGGCCTGCATCATGCGCACCAGACGCACGATCTGGTCGCCGGACATCAGGCTGTCGGCGTCGAGCGGAAGCATGAGGGCGTAGTCCTTGCCCCACCGGGCGCAGAAGTCGCGCACGTTGCCGGCCTTGAAGGCGGTGTTGTCGGTGCGCCGGCGATAGACGATGCGGTCGCGATCGGGGTCGGTTGCCTGCCATGCCTCGATCGCGCGCTGCTCGGCAGCCGCGACGGTGGGATCATTGGTATCGCTCAAGACGAAATAGGCGAAGCTGCCGCCCTCGCCGGTGGCGTCCAGGCTGCGCTTCACCGTGCGCAACCGCAGGATGGCCCGCTCGGGGTCCTCGTTGCGCACCGTCATGAACACGGCGGTCTTGAGGCGCAGCGGCGTGGGCTCGTCACCCGCCGCGGCATAAGGCGCCACCTGGGCCAGCGCATCCCTGCGAAAGTGCAGCAGCCACAAGCCGATCAGCGCATTCCAGAAACCCAGCACCGTCCAGGGCGTGCCAGCAGCGAAGCACACGAGCAGGATGGCATCCACCCACGTCCAGCCCCCGGCGCCCAGGATCACCGCGGCAACCCAAAGCATGGCCGCATAGGTAACTGCGTTGAGGGCGAACACGATCCGCCGGCGCCGCGTCAGCTCGCTGACGGACTGCAGGCCCGCGGGCGTGGTGAGAGTGAGGGCGGCCGGTGGCAGGGGCCCCGCCGAGGGGGCGTTGAGACTGTCGCTCATGCGCGTGAGGGGTTGCGATCCGTTAAGGGGTGGGCGGCAATATCAAGCCGTTGGGGTTCGATTGTGACGGCCCGCCGCGTGCGCCCGGGAGCGGATGCAAGCGGCGGCGTCGGCTTGCTAAGGCTTTGCGGGTGAAGCGTCCATGAACGAAAGTGCAGCCCGGGGTCAGCCGCAGCAGCCGGGACGCGATTTCGCGTTGGATCGGCAACGCACCTGCATCATTGCGCCGCAATCGCGGCTATCATACAGAAAGCTCCGAGCACCCTCCATGGCCACCGGATTGCCCATGCGTACCCTCCTCCTTTCGTTCGCGCTCGCGGCTGCGCTCGCCGCGCCGGCGGCGGCCTTCGAGGAGCGTTCCGTGGGCGGAGGCAGCGGCAGCAGTGCCGCCGTCGGCGTTCCGGCGTCCGGCATGCCCAATCTGAACCTGAACCTTCCGGATGCCGACGCCTCCAAGAGCACAGGCACCGAGGTGCGCATCCCTGGCGTCGGCACGCTCGGCGTCCTGCCCAAGCTCGATTTCGGGCTGGAGCTGCTCTACGGCGCCAACGATGCTGCCGGCGCCCGCCTCGACGAGCGCACCCAGCCCTCCGACGTGCAGCTCCGCGCCACCATCAAGCACCGGTTCTGAGCGGCGACCGCACTAACCATTGAGCGGTCCAAGAGGCGCTTGCCCGCATGCCGTCCGCGTGTGAAGAGAGGCGTCGGCCGGGCCGATCCGCCCTGCGTCCGCCGCGGTGATCGCATGGCTCGGGAACGGAAGAAACGATGACGCGCCGGTCGACCGGCAAGGCACGCATGGCCCGCTCGCTGTGGTACGTGGGCAAGGGCAAGGCCGAGCTGCGCATCGCCTCCCTGCCGCGACCGAAATCCGGCGAGGCGCTGGTGCGCACCCTCTTCAGCGGAATCAGCCGCGGCACAGAGCGGTTGGTGCTCTCCGGCGCGGTCGGACCCAGCGAATGGGAACGCATGCGCGCTCCCAATCAGGAGGGAGCATTCCCCTTTCCGGTCAAGTACGGCTACTGCGCAACCGGCATCGTCGAGGAGGGGCCTGCGCCGTTCATCGGACGGCCGGTCTTCTGCCTCCATCCGCACCAGGACTTCTTCGTCGCCCCGGTTGAGGCGCTGACTCTCGTACCGGACGGCATTCCGCCACGCCGGGCGACGCTGGCCGCCAACATGGAGACTGCGCTCAACGCGCTGTGGGATGCCGGCGCCGGCCCCGGCGACCGCATCGTCGTCGTGGGTGCGGGCGTCGTCGGCCTTCTCGTTTCGGGCCTCGCGGCGCGGCTGCCGGGCGCCGACGTGACGACCGTGGATGTGGACAAGACACGCGATGCGTTCGCCCGATCGCTGGGTGCCCGCTTCGCCCTGCCTGCCCAGGCGCCCTCCGACGCCGACGTCGTCCTCCACGCCAGCGCCAGCGCCGCGGGGCTGGCTACCGCCATCGGCTGCGCGGGCTTCGAGGGCACGATCGTCGAGCTGAGCTGGTATGGCGACAAGCCCGTGCAGGTCGACCTCGGCGGCGCCTTCCACAGCCGTCGGCTCAAGCTCATCTCCTCCCAGGTTGGACATGTGGCCGCGAGCCGGCGGCCGCGCTGGAGCTACCGGCGCCGCATGGAGACGGCCGTCGCGCTCCTCGCGACCATTCCGGCGCTCGATGGCCTGGTGGCGGAGGACATTGCCTTCGAGGCCGCGCCGCGCGAGGTGCCGCGCATCCTGGCGCCGGGCGGCCACGGATTGGCCCCCGTCATTCGCTATCCGCACGACTGATCGAACAGGAGATCCGCATGTACGCCGTCGAAGTGCGCGACCGCATCATGATCGCCCACAGCCTGCCCGATCCGTTCTTCGGCCCGGCGCAGAACATGCATGGCGCCACCTTCGTGGTGGACGTGGCCTTCTTCCGCGAGCAGCTCACCAAGCAGAACGTGGTGGTGGACATCGGCGCCGCGCTTGACGTGCTCAACAAGACCCTCAAGCCGCTGGCCTATCAGAACCTCGACGCGCTGCCGCAGTTCAAGGGCAAGCTCACCACCACCGAGTTTTTGTGCCGGTACGTGTTCGACGCCATGGCCGCGGCTGCACGCGACGGCGCGCTCGGCGCCGACGGCAAGGGTCTCGCCAAGATCCGCGTTACCCTGCACGAGACCGATCTTGCGCGGGCGATGTTCGAGGGGCCGCTGTGATGGTGACCGCCGCGATTTGCGTGGAGCGAAGCGGCGACCCGATGCCAGTCATAGCCTGGTCTCACATCGAGCGTTCGGTGACGCTCGACGCGATCTGCCGTGAGCGACGGAAGAGACGACGCAGATTGACTGCGTCCGCACCCGGGCGGCCAAGTGTCGTGGGTCCCCGCCTCCGCGGGGATGACGTTTGTGAGGAGCAAAACGCCCTCAATTGGCGTCATTGCCGCGGAGACCGGAGCCCAGATCGCTTCGCGGCAGTTGCGCCGGCCCCTGCCAGCCTCGCCGCGCCTCTGTCGCCCGCGCGCGAAGCGCGTTCCCGTGGAGATGACGAGTCTGGGACGGGAAACCTCCTCATCTGGCGTCATTCCCGCGGAGGCGGGAACCCAGGTCACCTCGCAGCAGTCTTTCGGCTCGCCGCACAATGGAAATCGCGGCGGATGCCTCCATTCGACCTCCGCTCCCATCGGGACGACAGCGCGCCATGACCCGCGCGGCGTTCGCCATCCCCGGCGACATCGAGCTGCCGACCGGCGGCTACATGTATGACCGGCGGGTGCTGGCGCTACTGCCGCAGTCCGGCATCGAGGCGCGGCACCTGGCTTTGCCCGGCTCGTTTCCCGATCCAACACTGCCGGACCTGGAGGAGACCGCGCGCGTTCTCGCTTCGGTGCCCGCCGATGAGCCAATCCTGATCGACGGGCTCGCCTACGGCGCCATGCCCCGCACCATCGTCGGCCAGGCGAAAGCGCCCATCGTCGCGCTGGTGCACCACCCGCTGTGCCTGGAGACCGGCCTGTCCGAAGCTCGCCGGCGAACCCTGCGCGCCCTCGAGACAGACGCGCTCGAGATCGCCGGCCGCGTGGTGGTGACGAGCGACGTCACGCGGCGCACGCTGATTGGCGAGTTCGCCGTGCCCGAGCGCAAGATCACAGTTGCCGAGCCCGGCACTGATCCCGCGCCGCGGGCGGTAGGCAGCCGCGGCGGGCCGCTGCATCTCCTGAGTGTCGGCTCCGTCGTGCCGCGCAAGGCCTTCGACCTGTTGGTGCGGGCCCTCGGCACGCTGAGGGACGCGCAATGGCGGCTCACCATCGCCGGGCCGATCGACCGCAACGCCGAGTCTCTGGCCGCGCTCCACGCCGCCATCGCCGATACCGGGTTGGAAGACCGGATCGCCATCGTGGGTGCCGTCGACAGCCGGCAGCTCGCCGCACTCTATACAGAGGCCGACGTCTTCATCATGGCCTCCCTCTACGAGGGCTACGGCATGGTGCTGGCCGAGGCCATGGCACGCGGCCTGCCCATCGTGTGCACAACGGGCGGGGCCGCGGCCGAGACCGTGCCCGATGCGGCCGCTCTCAAGGTGCCGCCCGCGGACAAGGGCGCGCTCGCCCTCGCCATCGGCCGCGTGGTCGGCGATGCGGCGCTCCGCGGCCGGCTCGCCGATGCGTCATGGTCGGCGGGCCAGAAGCTGCCGCGCTGGGAGGACACGGCGCGCATCATTGCCGGCGTCATCAGGGAGGCGGCCACGTGACAGGCTTCAGCCCGGATTGGCTCGACCGGCGCGAGCCGGCCGACCATCGCTCGCGCAACCGCAAGCTCGAGCGTGCCCTGGCAAAGCACTTCGACGGCTGGCGGCCGGTGACCGTCGTCGACCTCGGTTGCGGCACCGGCTCCAACCTGCGCGCCACCGCCCCCCTGCTGGGACCCGAGCAGCACTGGACGCTGGTCGATCTCGACCGGGCGCTGCTCGATGCAGCGGCCGCGCGGCTTGCCGCCTGGGCCGACGCATCCGACCGGAAGGACGACCGTCTGGTCCTCTTCAAGGGTGCAAAGCGCATCGCCGTCGAGTTTCGCCGGGCCGACATCCAGGACCTCGACGCGGCCCTCCGCGCCAGCGCCAATCTCGTCACCGCGTCGGCGCTTTTCGACCTCGCGTCGGCAGAGTTCATCGCCCGCTTCGCGGGTGCCGTCGCGGCGCGCAAGTCCGCGTTCTACACGGTGCTCACCTACGACGGCGACCAGCGCTGGACCCCCGAGCACGAGGCGGATGCGGCGCTCGTCGACGCTTTCCATATCCACCAGATGCGCGACAAGGGTTTCGGACCGGCCGCCGGTCCCGATGCCCCGGATGTGCTGAGCGAAGCGTTCAGCAGCGTCGGCTATGCGGTCTCCGAGGGTGACAGCGCCTGGCGCCTCGACACCGGCGACGCGGCGCTGATTGCCGAGCTTGCGGTCGGGTTTGCCGACGCGGTGGAAGAAACCGGCGCCGTCGATCCGGCAGTCCTTGCGCAATGGCGCGCCATCCCGCGC
>DATFCC010000063.1:0-5168 GCA_035253505.1 Hyphomicrobiaceae bacterium | reverse complement strand
CCCGCCACGGGATACTCGATGGAGCGGCGGATGCGGATCTTGTCGTAGGCGGAGCGCAGGCCCGGTTGACCGGGCGCGTGGACGCCGGTCACGAGCTCGCCCGGCTGGAGCGCGAGGTAGTGCTTGCCGTCGCCTTCGCCCGAGCCGTCGTGGCGGGCGTGGCCGATGTAGAGCTGCTGCAGCGGCAGCGTGCGCCGTCCTTGCGGCCCGGCGAGATCCACCGCCGCGCCGAGCGTCATCAGCGCCGGAGCCAGATCGCCGCTGAAGGTGGCGAAACACACCCCCCGGCTCTTCGGCGCCACGTGGCACATGTCGCCGGTGGTCTTGAGGCAGTGGTTGTTGGCGCGCCGCCACCAATCGCTCTGATTGTAGAAGATGCAGCGCGTATCGAGACACAGGTTGCCGCCGACCGTACCCATGTTGCGGTGGGTCGGCCCGGCAATCGACCCGGCCGCCTGAGCCACGACGGGAAAATGCTCCAGCACGCCGGCATGCTGCGCCACCTCAGCCAGCTTTGCGGATGCGCCGACATGCAGGCCCGACGCGTCGGCACGGATGGTGCGCAGCTCCGCCACCCCGTTCATGTCGACGAGAACGGGCGGCGCCACGATGCCGCGGCGCAGGTTGACGACGAGGTCGGTGCCGCCACCGAGCGGCCGGGCGCCGGGGTGCGCGGCGCAGGCAGCGACCGCGGCGTCCAGCGTCGCGGGCCGCAGCAGCTCGAGCTCGCTGATCGCCTCCATCAGGCGGCCCCATTGCGGTTGCGTTGCCTACGCTGACGTTTCTCGATGGCCGCGAACACGCGGTCGGGCGTTACCGGCAGATCGTTGAAGCGCAGGCCCGTCGCATCGGCGATGGCATTGGTGAGCGCCGGCAGGAATGCGGCGAGCGAGCCTTCACCCGCCTCCTTGGCCCCGAACGGCCCATGCGGATCGTTGCTTTCGACGATGCCGACCTCGATCGGCGGCGAATCCTGGATGGTCGGCACGCGGTAGTCGAGCATATTGGCGGTGACGAGAAGGCCGTCGTGATAGCCGGTCTCCTCGCTCATGGCCTGGCCCATGCCCATCCACACCGACCCCTGCACCTGACCCTCGACGGTGAGCCGATTGAGCGCCTTGCCGCAGTCGTGCGCCACCCACACCTTGTCGACGGTGACCTCGCCTGTTTCCTCGTCCACGGTCACCTCCACCACCTGGGCCGAATAGCTGTAGCCCATGGTGCCGCCGATGGCGGCGCCGCGATACTTCTTGCCGCCGTGCGACTCCGGAATGGTCGAGTAGGTGCCCGTGACCGTGATGGTGCCGCTGTCCTTCAGCGCCTCGGCCACAACCTCCTCGAAGCTCAGGCCCTTGTCCTGGGCGCCGGCGCGATAAAGCTCGCCCAGGCATTCGACGTCGCCCGGCTCGGCGTCGAGCCGTCGTGCGGCCGCGGCGACGAGCAGTCCCTTGAGCTTGTTCGCCGCATCGATGGCGGCGTTGCCGACGATGAAGGTGACGCGCGAGGAATAGGAGCCGTTGTCCTTCGGCACGACATCGCTGTCGCCCGACACGATGCGCACGCGCGAGATGTCGAGGCCCAGTATCTCCGCAACGGTCTGCACGAGCACCGTTGAGGAGCCCTGGCCGATGTCGGCGGCACCCGTCAGCACGACGATGGAGCCGTCGAAGTCGAGCTTGAGTTTCACAGTCGCATGCGGCTCGCCTGTCCAGTTCACCGGCTTGGAGGCGCCGGAGATGTAGTGCGAGCAGGCAAAGCCCAGGCCCTTGCGCTTGCCCTCGCCATTCGACGCAAACTTGCCCTTGCGCTCCCTCCAGCCGCTTTCGCGCTCCACCCAGTCGATGCACTCGGGCAGGCCGTAGCTGTTCACCATCAAGTCGTTGTCGGTGAACGTGGGCGCCCGCAGGAAATTGGCGCGCCGTACGGCCATCGGATCGAGGCGCATCTCATGCGCCATCTGGTCGAGCAGGCTCTCGAAGGCAAAGCGCACGTCGACCGTGCCGTGGCCGCGGAAGGCGCCACACGGCGGCGTGTTGGTGAGGACGCGCTTGCCTATGTACTTGACGTTGTGCAGGTCGTAGATGGCGTACAGCATCGAGCCCGAGTAGAGGATCGTCACCACGCCGTAGCCCGAGTGGGCCCCGCCGCGCTGGATGCACTCGCACTCCACCGCCGTGATCCGCCCATCGGGCGCCAGGCCGATCTTCATGCGGATGTCGGTCTCGGGCCGGCCGCGGTGGGTGATGAAGGTGTCCTCGCGGTTGAGCATGATGCGCACGGCGCCGCCGGCGCGGCGGGCGAGCAAGGCCGCGATCAGCTCCACGTTCAGGCATTCGGTGCGGCAACCGAAACCGCCCCCTACGAACGGCTTCACCACGCGGATTTTCGACATGTCCATATCGAGGATCTGCGACAGCATCAGGTGCACGTAATAAGGCACTTGCGTGGAAGCATGCACCGTCATGCGGTCGCGCAGCGCGTCGTATTCGGCGACTGCGGCGTGCATCTCCATCTGGTTCTGGCACACCTCGGCGCAATTGTAGGTCGCCTCGCGCACCAGCGACGCCGCGGCAAACCCTTGCGCCACGTCGCCCAGCTCGAAATCGACCGCGCGCTCGAGATTGCCGGGCTTCCTCTCGTGGAGCTGCACCGCATCCGGCGCCAGGGCCGCCTGCGCGGTGAAATAGGCGGGCAGCTCGCGCACTTTCATGCGGATGAGGCGGACAGCCTTCTCGGCCGCGATCTCGTCGACAGCGGCGACAGCGGCGACCGGCTCGCCCTTGTAGCGCACCTTGTCACGTGCCAGCGGATGCTCGCTGCGGGCGATGGGCAGCACGCCGAACGTGCGTGCACAGTCGGCGCCGGTGACGATAGCCGTCACGCCCGGCACCTTCGCCGCCTCGGAAATGTCGACCTCGATGATCTCGGCGTGGGCGTAGGGGCTGCGATAGATCCGCCCCGCCAGCATCTGCGGCTGGATGAGATCGGCAGTATAGCGGGCCCGGCCCGAAACCTTCTCCGGCCCGTCCACCATCGGCTGGTAACTGCCGATATTATGGGTGCGCGCGATCTCGTTCATGGACGCACCTCTGTCATCCCGGAATTGCGCCGAGCGCCGCAGGTTGGGCCAAGCGGGAGCGACGACCCAACATGATGTGGCAACGCTGGCCGTTGGGTCTGCGCTTCGCTTGACCCAACCTACATGATCGTTTCATGGGCTCGCCGCCTCGCCCGTCGCGAGCAGATCGGAAGCATGCTGCACCGCCTCGATGATCTTCACGTAGCCGGTGCAGCGGCAAATATTGCTGCCAAGCGCCGCGCGAATCTCGTCCTCATTCGGCTTCGGATTGCGACGCAGCAGGCCGGCGGACGCCGCGATGAACCCCGGCGTGCAGTAGCCGCACTGGGAACCCAGCTTCTCGTGGAACCCGCGCTGCACCGCCGATAGCGTGCCGGCGGTGACAAGTCCCTCGACGGTGTCCACGCGCTTGCCCGAGGCGGTTGCCGCCAGCGTCAGGCAGGACAGCGCCGGCACATCGTCGATGAGGACCGTGCAGGCGCCGCATTCGCCGCCGTCGCACCCGGTCTTGGTGCCCGTGAGCCCCACGGTTTCGCGCAGGTAATCCAGGAGCAACCGGTTGTCCGGCACGGCGTCCGTGCGCCGGCGGCCGTTGAGGGTGAGCTCGAGAATGCGTGCCATGGCCTTCCCGCTTTCCGCCGCGAAATGGGCACGGCCGGAGGGTAGACGAAAATCGATGGGGTTACCAATCAATTTGCCGCCGCCTTCGCTTCTCCGGGGAAACCTCGCGCGCGCCGGGATCGGCGAGGTAGAGTGCGACGAGCAACCGAAACGGAGCCAGCGATGCGGACCGTGGCCTTGAAGACGGGGGAGAAAGTGCCGGTGCTGGGTCTCGGCACCTGGCGGATGGGCGAGCGCAAGAGCGAACGCGCGGCCGAGCTGAAGGCCATCAAGCTTGGGCTGGAGCTCGGCATCCGGCTGGTGGATACGGCCGAGATGTACGGGGAAGGGGTGGCCGAGGAGATCACCGGCGAGGCCATCGGCTCCCTGCGCGACGAGATCTACCTCGTCAGCAAGGTCTACCCGCACAATGCCTCGCGCAAGGGTGCCGTCGCCGCCTGCGAGCGCAGCCTCCGGCGGCTGAAGACGGACCGGCTCGACCTGTATCTCCTGCACTGGCGCGGCTCGCATCCGCTGGCCGAGACCGTGGAAGCGTTCGAGGCGCTCAAGAGGGCCGGCAAGATCCGGAGCTGGGGCGTCAGCAACCTCGATGCCGATGACCTCGACGAGCTGGCCGGCGTGCCCAACGGCAGCAACTGCATCTCCGACCAGGTGCTCTATCACCTGGGTTCGCGCGGCATCGAGTGGCAGCTCCTGCCGAAATGCCAGGAGGCCGGCATCATGGTGATGGCCTACTCGCCACTGGGCCAGGGGCCGCTCCTGCGCAAGCCGGCGCTTGCCAAGATCGCCGCCAAGCATGGCTGCGACCCGGGCGCCGTCGCGCTGGCCTGGGTGCTGCGCCATCCGGGCGTGGTGACGATCCCCAAGGCAACGCAACCTGAGCACGTGCGCGCCAACCTGAAGGCGCTCGACATCAAGCTCGATGCCGAGGACCTGGCCGCGCTCGACGCCGCCTTCCCCCCACCCAAGCGCGCCTCACCGCTGGAGATGACGTGAGCGACGTGCCCGTTGAGGGGCCGCGAACCGGGCCGCGAATGCCGCTCGTCCTCAGCGGTCACGATTGGATCGGCCCGCCAACACGCTCGAAGCTTCGCCCCTGGGTCCCGGCTCTCCGCTGCGCTCCGGCCGGGATGACAATCGCGGCACGCGGACTGCCTATTTTTGCCATCCCGGAATTTCGCGCAGCGGAACATCCGGATTCAGGATGACGCGCAGATCGTGTTGCCGCAAAACAGTTCTGGGTCCCGGCTCTCCGCGCCTTCAGCGCTCCGGCCGGGATGACAAAGGTTGCTCGCAGCCACCAACTGTGCTCAGGGGGTCAGACCCCTCGCCACCAGCGTAGCGGGTCTCATCGCACGAGTGCGCGAGGGGTCTGACCCCCTTGGCCCGCCACTGTCATCCCGGAATTTCACGCAGGGAAATATCCGGGACCCAGACTCACCTTGCCGTCAGACGTTCGAGGAATCCC
>DATFCC010000062.1:0-6545 GCA_035253505.1 Hyphomicrobiaceae bacterium | reverse complement strand
TGGCAAGCGTCTCGTCGAAGTCATCCACGCGGAAGAACAAGAGCAAGCCGTTGCCCGGCGGACCGCGGTCGGGGCCGAGCAAGGTTGGATGTCCGTGC
This sequence comes from Hyphomicrobiaceae bacterium, assembly GCA_035253505.1. Taxonomy (GTDB): domain Bacteria; phylum Pseudomonadota; class Alphaproteobacteria; order Rhizobiales; family Hyphomicrobiaceae; genus AWTP1-13. The sequence goes on along the minus strand of DATFCC010000062.1, from coordinate 6,447 downwards.
GCGCCCCATTGATGCAGGCAAAGCAGCACCGTGCCGTCCGTGTCGACGATTTGCCCGAAGTCATCGTGAGCGGAAGGTGTCTCCGGCTGGCCGAACAGCGTCTGATACCATTTCAGGCTATGGGCGACGTCGGCCACGCCGATAATGGTCCACGTTCGTTTCATGGCGGCCTCCGGTACCAGCGTGCGCGCCGCTCGGTGCGTAGGTAACAGCTATGCTGAAGCAGCCCGCACCCGAGCCCGAACGACGCAATGCACCGGGTCGGGGGCGCCTATCGCGCGGCCGCTGTCGCTGATTGCGAGTGCGCGAGCGCGATCTCCACCTCGTTGGTGTTGTAGGTGGTGGCTCCGCATGGCGCCGAGCGATCCTCGGTGAGGACGTTGGCGCAGCCGCGTGTGTCGTGACCCTTGCCGTCCGGCGTGAACCACGCGCCTTCCTTGATCGACACCGTGCCTTGCGCCATGCGATCGGTGACCCGTGCAGGCAGCAGCACGGTGCCGCGATCGTTGAACACGCGCACCACATCCCCGTCGGCGATGCCGCGGGCGGCTGCGTCGGCAGGGTGCAGCCAGACATCGTCACGATCGACGCGGCCGAGCACCGGCTGGTTGCTGTGGATCGAATGGGTGCGCGCGCGTGACTTGGGCGTGCACAGCTTGAGAGGAAAGCGCGCGTCATCTCGGAACGGCGGTATCCACGTCGGGATCGGCGGAATGACGCCCAGTCCGTATGGGTCCGGATTGGCGGCCAGCGCCATCGAGTAGATCTCGATCTTGCCTGACGGCGTCGTGAATTTGTGCCGAGCAGGATCGCGGATCTCGCGGGCGAACGCGACCGCGTCTTCGGGCGGGGGGAAGCGGGCAACGCCGTTCTCGGCGAAGGCTTCAAAGTCGTCCACTGCCTCGCGCGTGAGCTCGCGCAGCCACTCCGTCTCGGACTTGTCGTTGTAGCCGGCGATGCCGAGGCGCCGCGCGAGATCGGCGAAGATGTCGATGTCGTTGCGGCACTCGTGCATGGGCTCGACGGCCTGCTTCATATAGATGGCGTAGTGCCCGGCACCCGCCCACGGCGTGTGCACGTCATTGCGCTCCCAGAAGGTTGTGGCCGGCAGCACGATGTCGGCGTGCTGCGCCGTCGGCGTCAGGAAATGGTCCTGCGCGACGATGAACTCCACGTCTTCGAGCGACCCCACCATCTTGGTGACGTTGGGAGCCTGGTTGAAGAGGTCGCCGCCGGCCGAATAGATGAGCTTGATGTCGGCCGGATAGCCGCCGCGCCTGCCGCGCGCCAGCAGGTCGGCCAGCAGCGGAGAGGACACGCGCGCATCGATCGGGTTGGCGCCGGCCGGCAGGCTCTTGATGCCGGTGCGGCCGGTGGCGCCGTTGCTGACGCCCGAATTTCCGCCCTTGATGCCGACGTTGCCGGTGATGGCGGCGAGCGCGTAAGCGGCCCGGTGGAACTGCTCGCCGTAGGCCGTCCGGCCGGGGGCGTATCCGCACTGCAGCGCGGCGGGCTTGGTGGTGGCGAATTCGATGGCAAGGCGGCGGATCACCTCTGCCGGCATGCCGGTGATGGCAGCCGCCCATTCGGGTGTTTTCTCGACGCCGTCCGCACTGCCGTTGAGGTAGGACAGGTAGGAGGCGCCTGGCGGCGCACCGGGCGGCAGATGAGACTCGTCGAAGCCCAGGACGTGGGCGTCGCAGTAGGCCTGATCGTGCAGGCCCTCGCTGACGATGACGTACGCCATGGCGATCAGCGCCGCCGCATCGGTGGACGGCTTGATGTGGATGTGCTCGTCCGCCAGCGCCGCGCTGGTCCTGGTGCGGCGCGGATCGACGCAGACGATGCGCACACCCTTTTTCTTGGCCAGCCGCAGGTATTGATAGGTGCCGGTGCCGAAAGTGCCGTCGCCCGGGCTCCAGCCCCACATCAAGATGAGCTTGGAGTTGACGTAATCCGTGGGCTCGCGGCCGGCACTCTTGTAGGTGGCCTTGGCGCCGAAGGTCATGCGAACCGCAAAGATCTCCGCTTCCGCCGACATGTTCGACCACAGCTCCGTGCAGCCGCCGAACATGTAGAGGAAGCGTTGCGCCGCCGTGCGCCCGTGCAGCGCCGACAGGCTGCCGGAGCGCGAGGCGTCCAGGATCGCCGCGTTACCGTATTTCGCCCTCACGCGCAGCATCTGGCGGGCGACCTCGTCGAGTGCGTCGTTCCAGGAGATGCGCTCGAACTTGCCGCTGCCGCGTGGACCGGCGCGCCGGAGGGGATGCTGCAGCCGGTCGGGATGGTACACGCGCTCGATCTGGCCGAAGCCGCGCGCGCAGGCCTGCAGCGGCGGCAGCTCGGGCTGCCACCTGGCCGGGTCGGAGGAGATGCGCACGATGCGCCCGTCGACCACATGCGCGTTGACCACGCAGCGACCGCCGCAGTTGTGGCCACACGTGCTGGTGACCACCGTCTCCCCGGCTTTGGGCTGGGCCCTGGGCCGCTGGTAGAGTGTACCGCTTGGCATGGGTCCTCGCCGGCTCGTATCGCGACAAGAGGCGGCAGGGCGGTTGCGAATCGGCCTCTTGCGTTCGGGTCGAAGGTTACTTTGCTCCGCCACCCGTTGCCTAGCCCGACCGGGCACCACCGCTGCCCCGCATTCCAGCCATGCGGCGAGCAGGCCAAGCGTGCGCACGGTCTCTGGCCGGGTGGTTTGACTCCGCAGCCAGGATTACGCTCCGCCACCGAGAGCTGCGTTCGGTGCGCCGTGGCAATCGCGCCGCGTCCAGCCTACGCTGGTTTCGCGCGCCTTGAAATCGTCAGCAGCGAGGCGGGTCGGAGAGCCGGATGCGAGACAGGTGTCGCGCACAACTCGTGCAGGGGCAGGGAAGCAAGGCAGTGCCGGGAGTGACGGAGTTTTGAGGCGGCCGGTTGCGATTGCACTGGTCGGACTCGCCTGCGCATCGACGATCGCGTGGTCGGACGGCGAAAGCTCACACCGGCGGGAGGTGGCTGCCTGGCTGGACGTGGTGGACGCCGACGGCCCCTTCGTCCTATTGACCGACGGCCGGCGAGGCTCCGAGCAGCGCGGCGCGTTGCTGGACGCGGCCCGCAAGCGGAATGTCGCTCTCGCCTTGCCCGGCCGTGAGGACGCCTTCGTGCTGGGCCACGTCGCGAGCGAGACGGCCGTGGGACGCGTGCAACTGCGTCAATTCGCTGGCAACCGGCCGCTCCTGATCGGCACGCTCACGTTGCGGCCGGATGGATATTGGGACGCCAGCTGGCGGCTCGAGCTGCCGCCCGGAGAGGGCGCCGGCTCCCAAGCCGGCCGGACCGCGACGGTCCAGCACAAGACCCTCGGCGGTGCCGTGGACGCTGGCGTGGAGCTGGCAGTCGCAAGGCCGCCGCGACCCTAGCGACGTGACCAGCCAATTCGGCGTCTCGCCCGGCTCGACGGCTCATGTCGAGCGATGGCTGGCCAGGCCGACGGTCGCACCCGTCAAGCTGACAGCGCAGCCGCGTCGCTGAGGCGTTCATCAACGCGAGAGCGGCGACAAGCGACCAAATACTCTCATGAACGCCATATCGAGGTCGGCATCGAGCGCCGTCGCCTGTTCGGCGGTGAGCGCGCGCAACGGCGCCCGAACCGGGCCGGCGGCCAGGCCGAGCCGGCCACACCAATGCTTCAGCGCGGCGTTGATGGGCTCTCCGCGCAAGAGGGGTATCTGAATCCACTGCTCATAAACCCTTCTCAGCGGCTCGAGCTGCCGGTAGCGATCGAGCATGGCACCGAGATCGCCCCGGCGATGATCTTCGAAATAGTCGTGGACGAGCCGCAGGCGCGGGGTCTGGAACAGGTACGGTTCCGGGTCGGCATAGAGAACGCCGTGACCCGATCGCGCCAGGTTTGCGAGCGCGTGCGACTCGTAGGGATCGCAGATCGTCACTCCTCCCCTGCATTCTCCCTGCAACGCGCCAATGGCATCGGCGTTGCGGGTGCACTTGACCGCATGGATCAGGCCCTCCTGAGCCAGCTCACGTATGAGGGGCGCCGGGTAGCCGCCGTTCTGCGCCTCGCTGTCGAACAGGACCACCTTGCAGGCGACAGCCCGTGCGACCAGTCGTACGAAGTCGGCGATCTCCGCCGCAGAAAACAGACCGGCAGGGCGCATCAGGACGATGTGGTCGACCCCGGCGGCTGACGCATGGCGCGACAGCTCGAGCGTCTCGCGGATGCTGCCGTGCGTCGTCACCACGCCGACCGCCAACTTGCCAGCGGCGGCCGCGAGCGTCGTCTCGACGATCTGGCGACGCTCGGCCAGCGACAATGACCAGCCCTCCCCCATCAGGCCGTTGCAGAAGATCCCGGCAAGGCCCAGGGCGTCGCGATAGTGACCGACGTTTTGGGCGATGCCGCCGATATCCAGGCCCTGGTCGGGAAGAAACGGTGTCGGCACCGCCGCCCAGATCCCTCGTGGCCAGCTTTCCATCGCCGCCGTTCTCCGGCATTACCGCACCAGCGGCGGAATGCGCTCGTGCCAATCGGTCGCGTTCTGCCAGGCCCAGCCGATGCGCAGGGCCATGGCCTCCTCGCCGCCGGGGCAGACGATCTGCAGCGACAAGGGTAGGCCTGATGCGGTGAAACCGTTGGGCACGGCCAGACCGCAGAGGTCTAGGAAGTTGACCCACCGCGTGAAGAACGCCGGTGTCGTGCCTTGGTCCACGGTCGAGATCGGGATCGGCGGGGTCAGGGTCACGGGGGCGAGCAGGGCATCGACGTGCTCGGTAGCGGCCGCATACTCCTGCTTGAGCTGCTCCCGCTCCGCCAGCGTCTCCAGGTACTCGCGCGAGGAGATGGCGGCGCCGGCGCGAATGCGGGGGCGGACCGCCTCGTCGAGGGGGTGGCTGTTGTTGTCGACCACCCGGCTGAGCAAGGCGTAGGACTCCGCGGCCATGATGCGCCCTGACGTGGCGCCGTAGTCGCGGAAGCTGCGCGGCAGCGTCACGTCGACGATTTCCGCACCCATCGCGGCGAGCTCGTCGATCGAACGGTCGTAGGCGGCAAGAATCTCGCCGTCGACGCCCTTGCGCTCGGAGGCGGCCATGCGCCCAAGCCGCAACCCTTTGACACCACGGCGCAGCGTGGGCATCGCATCGACATCACGCAGGCCCAGCGTGCGCGGATCGCGCGGGTCAGCGCCCTGCATCAGGTGCAGCAGCATGGCTGCATCCTCGACGCTGCGGGTGATCGGTCCGGGTGTATCGAGTGTCGGTGTGAGCGGCAGCACGCCGTAGGTGCTGATGCGGCCGATCGTGGTCTTCAGGCCGGTGATGCCGCACCAGGCTGCCGGCACGCGCACGGACCCGCCCGTGTCGGTGCCGAGCGCACACGGCACCATGCGCGCAGCAACGGCCACGCCCGAGCCGTTGCTCGAGCCGCCGGGCGTGCGATGCGTTTCCCCATCCCATGGGTTCCACGGGGTGCCCATGTGCTGGTTGGTGCCCCAGCCGCCGAACGCGAACTCGACGGTGTGCGTCTTGCCGATGACGATCATGCCGGCGCTGATCAGCTTCTGTGCCAGGGTTGCGGTGCGGGTGGAGACGCGATCGCGCCAGAAAGCGCTGCCGCCCGTCGCGATGCGGCCGTCGATCTCGATCAGGTCCTTGAGCGCGACGGGAACGCCATGCAAGGGGCCGACGCTATGGCCGGAGCGGATGGCCTTGTCGGCAGCCTCGGCGGCGAGGCGCGCCTCCTTGTCGTAGACCTCGACGAAAGCCTTGAGCTTGGAGTCGAGCCGGCCGATACGATCCAGGCACGCACCCACCAGATCGACCGGCGAGACGCTCCGGTCCTTGAGCTTCGGGAGAAGGGCGTGAACGGGGAGGTTGGCAAGGTCGGTGGCCATTCAGTTTCTCTCCTGAGCGGGGATTCGTGCGTCCCGGCGGGCCGGGCAACCGGTGCAAGCAGCGGCTTGGCGCGGCATGCCGCAGTGGGCAAGCCGCGGATAGTGATTGCGAAGCACACCGGAAGCGCTGCCAGCAATGCGTATCCCGATCATGGCTGGTCTGCGGTGGCGATGCTGCGCGCGCTCAATGTCGGCCCGGCGAGATCGATCTCGCGCGCGGCGACGCGCCGGCAGCGCGTCATGTGCCCTGTCGTTATCGCGTGCTCCGGCGGCATGACGGCACGACAGGCGTCCTCGCAATAGCGGCACCGTGGAGCGAAGCTGCAGCCCTCCGGAAGCGCCCGCAAGTCCGGCGGCATGCCGGGAATTGCATCGAGACGCCGCCCGAACGCCGAGCCCAGTACCGTCGATGTCAGCAGTGCGGCGGTGTAGGGATGCGCAGGCCGGTCGATCACCTCCTCGGTGGGACCCAGCTCCACCAGGCGGCCCGCATACATGACGCCGATGCGGTCGGCCACCTCGACAGCAACGCCCACATCGTGGGTGACGAAAACGA
>DATFCC010000061.1:0-6389 GCA_035253505.1 Hyphomicrobiaceae bacterium | reverse complement strand
CATCACCGCCTGGGCGACGGAAGACGGCGTGGTCCAGTTCCGCCGCGATCTCTACCAGAAGGACGGCATCGGCGCGATTGCTGCCGACTACTGATGCCGCCGCGCGAGGCGCGAGCCTGAGAGCTTCGCCTTCGCGCCGTTCCAGAGGGCGTTATTCACGATCAACGCCGAGCCCTGCCGCCGGCAAAGTGGAAGTCACCCCGCGGGTCGGCTACCTTTGCCCGGCACAAGACGGAGGTGTGTCATGGTCGAAACCACTCTTCTGGTCGTGTCCGGAAAGAAGCTCACCGTCCCTCGCCTGCTCAAGCGCAGCCTGCAGATCGCCATCGCCGTCGCCCTGACCTCGGCCGTGTTCCTGGTGGTCATCGTCGGCAACGGCCTGCTGGTGGGGCGGCAGACGTCATTGCAGGCCGGCCTCAACGTCTGGCTGGCCTTCATCAAGCGGCCGGACATCCTGGCCACCATGATCCTGACGGCGGTGGTGACGGTGCTGTTCGTCTACTGGCAGCGCAACCAGGAGCGCCGCGCCGGCTCGGGGCGAAGCACCAGCTGACCCGGCAGGCAAACTGCTTGCCGTTTCAGCGCAGCTCGTGGCAACTCATCACGATACGGGGGTCGCGCAGCACGTCCGTCAGGATCGAGCACTGCACCAGGAATCTATGCTCCTTGTGCTTGAACAGGATGAGCGAGCGGTTCTCCCGGGCGCTGATGTAGCCGGCGATTTCCCAGCCCTCGCCGATCAGCTTCTCGATGGTCGGAGCCGGAGGCTGCTGAGCGAACGCGGCGGCGCCGCCGGCAAGCTCGAGGAAGGTGTTCGCTGACAGACAGGCGGCAAGGCTGGCGAAAGTGGTCCGGCGGGTTTCAGCGCGAAGTGACGCCATGACCTATCTCCGCACCTTTGTCCCGCGTATCAACGTGCTGCCTTGGGAAAGCCGTCGGGCAGGGCGCCCAGCATGTGGGCCGCCGCGTCGATCGCGGCCAGATAGCCGTAGGGCCCGAGGCCGCAGATCACCGCCTTCACTGCGCCCGAGAGCTTGGAGTGGCGGTGATGCTCGTCGCGTGCGTGGACGTTGGAGATATGCACCTCGATGACGGGGCCCTCGAATGTCTTGATGGCGTCGAGCATGGCGATCGACGTGAACGAGTAGGCAGCCGGATTGATCACGATGGCGTCGGCGGTGCCGCGCGCCGACTGGATCCAATCGACGAGCTGCCCCTCGTGGTTCGACTGGCGGAAGGAGAGCGTGCCGCCCCTGTCCTTCACCAGTGCGGCGCAGGCCGCCTCGATCTGCGCCAGGGTGGTGGTGCCGTAGATGTGCGGCTCGCGGACGCCGAGCAGATTGAGGTTGGGCCCGTTCAGGACCATGATGCGGATGCCCATCGTAACCTCTTGCAGCGAACGGCCATGCCCTGTTGCGGGCGCCGGTGCGCCAGCATGCTCCCGCCCGCCCGCGACATCAATACAACGTGGCTGAAATCCGCTAGCCGCGCCAGCGCTCGAGACCGGCGCGGACGAATGCGTCGTCGTTGAGCTCGGGGTAGATGGCATAGAGCCGGTCGATGCCGGCGGCCTGGCCGGGGCTCAGCACCTCGCTGGGGTCAAGGCAATGGTTGCTCCGCATCAGGCCCTGCCGGCGGAGCACCTCGTGGCATCCCGGAATGCAGCCGGCGAAGCCGTTGGCGACGTCGAAGATCACGCTGTTGCAATCCGTCACCATGGCGTCGAGCGACAGGACGCCATCCGGCACAGCGCCGGTATCGGTCACGCCGTGAACCTTCTCCAGGAGCTCGACCGCCGATCTCGTCCACACGCTCCAATGCCCGAGCAGGCCGCCACGAAAGCGCACGACCGCCTCCCGATCCTTCGTACGGATGCGCAGCGGCGTGACGAGGTCGGCAACGATGTGGTCGTCGTTGCCCGTATAGAGTGTGACCCGGTCCTCGGCGCCCGCCGCGACGATGCCGAACGCCACGTCCAGCGTCTTGTATCGGTCGAACGGCGCCACCTTGATCGCGATCACGTTGTCGAGCGCCGCAAAGCGCTTCCAGAAGGTGCGCGAGAGCGCGATGCCGCCCACCGCCGCCTGCAGGTAGAAGCCGATGACCGGCATCTCGCGCGCCACTGCCGCGCAGTGCTCGATGAGCTCGTCCTCGCTCGCACCCTTCATGGCGCCGAGCCCCAGCAGCACGGCGTGATAGCCGAGCGCACGCGCCGTGCGCGCCTCCTCCACCGCCTGCGCCGTCCTGCCGATGACGCCGGCGATCATCACCAGCGGCCGCTTGGCCCAGTCGCGGGCCGTCTCCGCCGCAAGCTCGAGGACGGGACGGTAGAGACCGGCATCCCGGATCTGGAATTGGGTCGCATGCACCCCAACGGCAAGGCCGCCCGCGCCGGCGTCGACGTAGTAGCGCGACAGCGCCCGCTGCGATTGGCGGTCGAAGCGGCGCTCGGCATCGAGCGCCAGAGGATGGGCGGGCAACACGGCACCGCGGCGCAGGATGGCGAGCACGTCGGCCGGCAGGTCGGACCATGAAAGGGAGGGCATGTCGTGGTGTCCTTCCGCGAGTATCTCCGTTGCTCAGGCGAGCTCCGGGCCGGCAAGAGCGAAGACATGTGCCGTATCATCGGCGTGGCCCGCCTTGGCGCGCACCATGCGCATGAAGCTGCGCGGGGCGGTGGCTCCCTGCTCGGTGAGCCATCGGCGCAAGATGTCGTGCCGGTCGGGGATGTCAGCGATGACCGGTCCACGGGTAGCGGCGAGTGCAGCGCCCAGAAGCGCTAGGCCGGTCGCCTCGTCCTCGGCGACCACCGGCCCCACGTGCAAGGCGCGGTAGCCGTCGCGGGCGAGCGCGTACCCCGCGAGCGCGCCGTCCGCGCGCTCCGCAATCCGCCCATTGTCGCCTGGGCGGCCGAGGAGGTGCGCAAGGACCGGCTCGCGCTGGAAGCTGCTGCGCGTGCGGTCGTAGGCGCAGATGCGCGGAAGGTCGCCCGGCGCCACCTGCCGCAGCGCGATCCCCTCCGGCGGCGTGACGGAACGGCGCACGCCCGGCGCTGCGTGCCAACGCGACAGCGGATAGACGTCCTGGAAGCCGAGCGGCAGATAGATCGGCCGGCCGTGCTCGGTGGCGTCGAGACCGGCATCTAGCCCTGCGGCTTCGACATCGGCTAGGCAGCGCGACAACAGCAGGCTGCCCAGGCCCTGCCGGCGCTCGGCGCGGGTCACCAGCACCATGCTGAGCCAGGCGATGGACGGCCCCAGCGGCAGCGACAGTGCGCTGGCGATCCATTGTCCGCCCGCACCGCGCACGCCATAGCCGCGGCCGATCTGCAGCATCAGCCGCCAGTCCGCCGCAACCTGGTTCCAGCCGGCCTCGATGGCTAGGGGGCACAACGCTTCGGCATCGTCCGGCGACAGGCGCTGGACGTTGCGGGTCAGGGGCGCGCCGGAGGCCACGTCAGTACCGGCCATCGCGCACCTCGTAATGGGTCGGCTTGCCGTGGCTGCTCATGCCGCGCGCGAGCCAGTCCGCGCTCCAGTCGAGCATGCAATCGATCGGCACGCGCGGCGGCCCCAGCTCGGCAATCATGCGCGAGGCGTCGTTGAGCCAGCCGGTCGGCGCCTCGCAGCCGGTCAGTTTTGCGGGCTTGCCCAGCCGGCGCGCGAACTCCTGGGCCAGCCAGCGCACCGACAGCGTGTCGGGCCCCGTGACGTTGAGAGGCGTCGTCGGCGATGTCGTGTGGGCGAGGCAGCGCAATACGACGGCATTGGCGTCGCCTTGCCAGATGACGTTGACGTGGCCCATGGCAAGGTCGATCGTCTCGCCGGCCAGCACCTTGGCGCCGATGTCGTGCAGCACGCCGTAGCGCATGTCGATCGCGTAATTGAGCCGGATGAGGCGCCCGGGCGTGCCGAGCCGGGCCGAGAAATGCTCGAACATGCGCTCGCGGCCGAGACAGGACCAGGCGTAGTCCCCAGGCGGCGGAATGGCCGGCACGTCCTCCGTGGCGCCGCCGCCGTCGACGGGCACGAAGGGATAGACGCAGCCCGTCGAGAAGGCGACGATGCGCGATCCCGCGAAGGCCTCCGCGACGATCGCCGGCACGTGCACATTCATGGCCCAGGTCAGGGCCGGATTGCCGGACGCGCCGAACTTCATGGCCGCCATGTAGACGACGTTGGGCAGCTTCGGCAGCTTGGCGACCGCGCCGCGGTCGAGCAGGTCGCAGGCGATGGTTTCGACGCCGGACGCCTCCAGCGCCCGTTGCACGCCCCGGTCGGAGAAGCGGGCGACGCCCACCACGCGCTTGTCGGGCGCGGCCCGCTTGGCCATGCGCGCCAGCGTCGGCCCCATCTTGCCGGCCACGCCGAGGATCAGGATGTCGCCGGAAATCCTGGCCAGATCGGCAACCAGCTCCGGTGTCGGCTCGCTCAGGCATTCCTCGAGCTCGGCGACCGTAGCGAAACGGCTCGGCAGGTGCGGGCTGCTCATGCGGCCTTCTCTGGATGGGCTGGCGAAATCCGGGCGCGCGGCGCGGCCGCCATCGGCCGCATGCCGGCGAAGTCCAGGTCGGCCGCCACGGCAAACCCCGGGCACGCCAGCGAGCCGAGCTGCAGGCGCCCGTCGCGGATGCGCAACCGCGCCGGTCCGCCGCCCGACCGTTCATAGAGGTCGGGGTGAGCGCGCACGAAGGCTGTCTGCTCGTGATCGGGAGCCGCCGACATGCCGTCGATGAAGTGGTGTCCGTTGCGTTCCACGTGCGTCAGGCCCAGCAGCGACACCAGGGCCAGATCCTGCTGGACGCTGACGCCCGCCTGGGTGGTCAGGTCCTCCGCCGACATGAAGTATCTGGGCGAACCCGCCTCGGCGTTGAGCCGGGCCACGCGCGCGGCGTTGAGGATCGATTTGTAGAGGCCCTTGCAGTTCTTGCTGGACACGCCGCTGTAGCCGAGTTTCAGCGCCGCGGGAAAGGAGGCAAGCTCACCGTCGGATTCATCGATGATGAGCGGCTTGAGACGTGCCAGCGCATCGACCGGCTTCGTCAGGGCAGCAGCGCGCTTGATCGGCTGCTCGATGAACAGCGTCGAGGCGACGAGCCGCCCCAGGGCCGGCGTCTCCGCCATGCGCCGCCACAGCTCGGCGATGCCCTCCACGTCGTCGTACTGCTCGTTGCCGTCGAGCGTCGTGCGGTAGTCGCCGGCCGAGCGGTCGAGCACGGCGGCAATGCGCGTCAGCCGGTCGAGGTCGGCGCGGACGTCGCCGCCGACCTTGAGCTTGTAGTACTGCCCGCGGTAGTGCGCGACCACCTCCTCCAGCGTCTCGGGCAAGCCGTCGTTGACGCGCTCGCCGGGCTTCTGATCGGCCGCAACGATGGGATCGACGAGACCGACGGTATGGCGCAGAGCGATATCGGCCCCCGGCTCCAGTCCGGATAGAAAGCGGCCGATGTCGAAGCCGGCGAGATCGGGGGTCAGCTCGGTTGCGCCGATGCCGGCAAGGTTGCGCGAAATCATGTCGGCGAACGAGGCGCCCTCGGCGCGGCCCACCGCATCCAGGATGGCGCGATCCAGGAGCGCCGGGCCATAGGAGGCGACCAGCGGCACCAGGCCAAGATCCGCGCCGCGCCGGAGCTGATCCTTGTAGGTGCTCGCATAGAGCCCGAACGGTGTGCTCCAGCCGCGCCCCCGGTAGAGCTCGGTGGCGAGGGTCAGCGACTGGCGGAGCTGATCCAGGTTCTGGTCATCGCTGAAGGCTGGGTTCTTGTCGAACCACTTGGCGCCCAGCGATTCGGCGGCGACGCCGGCGCCGGTGCGGCCGTCCTCCAGGGTGATCTTCGCGCGGATCACCGCCTGGGTTGCCTCGGTCACCGTGATCACGCCGAAGCGGAACGGCAGCCGCAGCTTCACGTCACGCTCGAAGCAGTCGACCGACTCGAGTTTGAGCTTGATCATGCGCGATCTTTCGCGTTGGCCCGCTCACCCCTCCAGGGGCCAGCAGGGTCGTCACTCCTGCACGCTGGCGATGTCGTAGGTGAGCTTTCCCGACGCGTGGCGCGACTCGTTGATGACCACATGCGCGCCCACCGCCAGATCGAAGCGCAGGCCGCTGAACGCCTCCACATCGCGCCCGTCGTCGAGATGCACCTCCACGATGCCGGCGCCGCGTCCGTTGCTGTGCTTCTTCACGTGCACGACGGTCGCCTTGTGCACCTGCACGTCCACCGTGCGATCCGCCTTCTCGACCTGGCGCACGAGGAAGACCGTCAACACCGCTATCGCGCAGATTGCGGCCGCCACCACGGGCAGCACTCGTTTCATGCGGTCGCGCCACACCAGCGCGTTGAGCGCGCGGGCTTTCTCCTCGGACAGTCGCATGTCGCGGCGCCTCCA
>DATFCC010000060.1:0-8263 GCA_035253505.1 Hyphomicrobiaceae bacterium | reverse complement strand
TTTCCAACGAGCACCCCGAGGCGCTCGAGCGGATGATGCCCGACGGCGCGCTCGAGAAGGCCGTTCGCGACGCCGCCAGGATGCTGCGCGCCGCCAGGCGCATGATCGTGACGTCCGCGGCCGGCACCAGTCTCGATATCGACATCGCCGGCGCCTCCACGGTGGGCGTATGGGGGTGGACCGACCGCCCGGGAACGCTGGCACACTGGCCGGGCGGCATCGTCGTCAGCTTTCCCAAAGCCGGCACCGTCAACGGGACCCTGGTGCTGGATCGTGGCGACATCAACCTCACCTTCAAGCGCTACCTGGAGGCGCCGGTTCGCCTGACGCTGGAGCGAGACTACGTCACCCGCGTCGAAGGCGAGGGTGTCGATGCCGACATCATGCGCCGCTATCTGGCGGCCTGGGGCGATCCGGAAGCCTACGCCGTCAGCCATGTCGGCTTCGGCCTCAACCGGAAGGCACGCTACGAGGCGCTTGCCATGTACGATCGTGCCGAAACGAACGGCACGGAGCTGAGGGCCGTTGCCGGCAACTTCCTGTTCTCCACCGGCGCGAATGAATTTGCGGGGCGCCACACGGCGGGCCACTTCGACATTCCGCTCATGCGTACCACCATCACCGTCGACGGCGTGGAGGTGGTGCGCGGGGGCGAGCTGCAGGCCCCCTTCGCCTGAATATAGGCGGCTCTCGACAATCCTGGCCTTTGCCGGAACCCACGCGGTGCGCTTGGCGTTTGCTATCGACCGGAGTGAGTCGATCCGAACGGAGCGGCGCATGCATCGATCGTTGATACCCCTCTCGCTCGGGCTTGCCCTGGCCGGCGCGCCCTGGGGCATGCCAGTTGCGGGGGCTGCGCCATCGCTCGCCGGCACGCTGACCTGCACGGCCGAGCCCGCCCCATCCGACGCGAAGAAACTGGGTGGCTGGAAGCTTTCGTGCGCTTTCGAGCAGACGAGCTCGAAGACCGTGCAGCACTACGGGGGCGAGATTACGGGTCTCGACCAGGGCACGCGCACGGCAGGAGGGAAGGCACTGCTGGTTTGGACCGTTCTGACCGTGAAGAACACCGCCGGAGATCCCACCAACCTCGTCGGGGTCTACAAGACCGCGACAGAGCAGGCGCTGCCGCCTCAATCGCTGATCGGCGGTCGCGATCAGACGATCGTCCTGCAGCCGGCCGACGCGGAGCAGAACATCGCTCCTTCCGTGCAGCTTCTCCAGCTCGAGCTGCCCAAGGCGTAGACCTGCTCGACCACCTGAACCAGGGAGCACGACGATGGCCGAACGCCTGCGAACCTCCTCCGATGAGCACCCGACCAAGGTGCCCACCGTCAAGGCCCGGCAGGGGACCGGGCCAAGGGACATGGTTTCCGTTCTGACGATATCGCTCGCGCTGGCGATCGTTGCCGGCGTGGCGATCCTGGCCTACTGGCTGACCTGACCCGAAGAACGTGCGGTTTATATCGGATTCCGCTCGATGAGCTGCCGGGCGATGATGATCCGCTGCAGCTCATTGGTGCCCTCGCCGATGGCGAGCAGGGGGGCATCGCGGTAGTAGCGCTCGATATTGAACTCCTTGGAATAGCCGTAAGCGCCATGAATGCGCATGGCTTCCAGCGAGTTGGCGACGGCCGCTTCTGAAGCGGCATATTTCGCCATGCCGGCCTCCATGTCGCAGCGGCGCCCCTCGTCGTAGGCCCTTGCCGCATTGTAGGTGAGCGCAATGGCGGCCTCCGTGCGGATCGCCATTTCCGCGAGCTTGATCTGGATCGACTGATGCTCGTGGATCGGCTTGCCGAACGTCTTGCGCATCTGGGCGTAGCGTACAGATTCGTCGAGCGCCGCCTTGGCGAGGCCGCAGCCGCGCGCCGCGACATTGATGCGTCCGAGTTCGAGCCCGCCCAGCGCCGTCTGCAGGCCTCTGCCCTCGACGCCGCCGATGAGGTTGGCGGCGGGAACGCGATAGTCCTCGAAAATCAGCTCCGCCGAGTCTATGCCCTTGTAGCCGATCTTCTCGAGCTTGCGAGACACGCGAAAACCCGGCCCCTTTTCGGCCAGCAGCATGCTCATGCCTTTGTGCCGGGGCGTCGCGGCGGGATCCGTCTTCACCAGCAGCGCGAACACCTGGCCATGGATGCCGTTCGAGATCCAGGTCTTGGTGCCGTTGACCAGATAGGCGTCGTTGCCGGAGCGCACCGCGCGGGTGCGGATGGCCTGCAGGTCGGTGCCGCAGTCGGGCTCGGTGAGGGCGAGACCGCCGCGCAGCTCGCCGCTGGCGAACCGAGGAAGATAGGTGCGTTTCTGCTCGTCCGTGCCGACTCGCTCTACGCAGGCCGCCATGATCAGGTGCGAATTGAAGATGCCTGAGAGCGACATCCACACTTCCGACACCCGCTGCACGATGCGGGCGTAGGTCGTGGCCGACAGGCCGAGCCCGCCATACTCCTGCCCGATGGTGGCACCGAACAGCCCGAGCGCCTTCATCTGCTCGACCATGTCGGCGGGATAGATGTCGTCGTGCTCCAGAGCATGCACGTGCGGCCGTACGTCCCTCTCCAGCCACTTGCCGACGGCATCGAGGATGGCATCGTCATCGCCAGGAGCGGTCGCGGATGTCGTCATGGACGTGCTGCTCCTCAGGCAAGCGGGCTTACGGCATCCCCGGCGGCGATGTCCGCCCCCGTTACGACCTTGGCGTAGATGCCGAAGTCCTGGTGGCCCCATGCCCGCAGGAGATGGGCGGGAAGGGCCATGTCACGCACGCCGCGAGCCGGATCGACGTTGGTTGCCTCGCACCGTTGCGTCCGCGCGAACACGCTGAGCCTGGCGTTGCCGATGCCGATCTCCTTGTTCATCCAGCCGAACTCGGTCCAAGGCTCGCCGCCGTCCAGGTAGAGGTTGGCGCGGAACCTGAGCGGGTCGACCGGCCGGCCGACGCTGCGCTCCAGATCGCGGATGCTGGCGAGATTGACGATATGCACGCACTTGGCGGCCATGTCCGAGAAGCTGTGCCCCGGCGCATGCACGATCTTGGGCGGGCCGCGCAGCTCGGCTTTCATGTAGGCCGCCATGAACTGCTCGATGAGCTGCCGCCCCAGCGGTGTCGTGAGCTGCCCGCGCGCGACCTGCTTGCCGTCGCGCATGATGGTCAGCGTCTGGCTCGCCTCATCGAAGCTCGTGCGCAGGGTCGCGAGGCGCTCGTCGCGCATCAGCATTAGGAAGTTGATCTTGGGAAGATGCCGGGGTGCAGCGGGATCGAAGCGGCCGGGGCCGTTCTCGATGGCCCAGGCGCGGTCGAACGGCAGCGTCTCGCCAGCTTCCAGCCGGACGCGCGACAGCGGCTCGGGCGTGAGGCCCTTGACGGGGTAGCGGTAGAGACTGTCCAGGCGCATGGGGCTGCCGTCCGTTGGGCGCCCCGCCCGTGCTCAGCTCCGGCGAAGCGAACTGGAGATAAACTCCAGCATCAATGCGCGCAAGTCCTTGGGAGCGATGCTGTTGCTCGCCGGGCTCCAGCCATCCAGCGCGAAAACGGGTGGAAACATCGGCACCGGCACGTAGCGGTGATAGTGCAGCCCGATGAGGCTGTCGCGCCCCGCGTCCACGTAGTGCATCTCGAAGGGGCCGCCCTCCGCGGCCTTGGCCTTCCCGTCGTTCCAGTACCGCGTCGCGTCCTTGGCGCGAAAAGCCACATAGCGCTCGGGCAGCGCCTGCAGCAGCTCCGGCTTCATGGCGCTGCGGTCGCGCAGGTCGTACTTGAGGATGCGCGTGCGGGTCGGCTGGCCCCTGCCGGCGCCGGTGCGCACGTAGATGGCATAGCGGAAGCCGAAATACTTGCGGATGTCGGCGGGCTTGGGAAAGGCCGCCTTGCCCTCGAAGACGATGGTGTCGGGCAGCTCGGCAGGCGGGGCGACCATCGCGGTCGCCACGTTCTCCCGCTCCGCCTGCGCCCGCGACAGGTTGCCCGCTGCCACCGACCAGCCCCACCAGAGGAAGGGGGTGAATGCCGCGAGGAGGTAGGCTGCCTGCCGGCGCCTGACAAAGCGCGCGATGCTCCACCCCAGGAAGCCATAGAGCGCAATGTTGGCCATGAGCATCGCCCAGCCGGCCATCGCTCCAGCCATCTTCCCCTCCTGCTGCTGCCGCCTGGACGACTATCCGCAGGGCTTGTGAAGGGTCCGTTGGCAGCGGGACGGGGCTGAGGCGTGTCCGGGTGGCATGGTGAAAGTTCGGTTGCCGGCCCTGCCGGGCGGCGCCCGAAATTGGGGCGTCCCCCGCTCTTTATTGCGCCGGAGCGCCACCCCATATGTCGTGGCGATAGCCGACATCCGGATGCCGAATGCGGGTCCGGGGGGCCGGCCCGTGAATAAATCCTGTTCAGAAGACGGCGGCGCCGTGCCCCTAGGGGGCGGGCTTCCGGGCCGAGGAGGGATATATGGACTTTGAGAAGTACACCGATCGCGCGAAGGGATTCGTGCAGGCCGCGCAGGGCATCGCCCAGCGCGAGGGGCACCAGCAGTTCGGCCCCGACCATCTCCTGAAGGCACTGCTCGACGATCCAGAGGGCATGTGCGCCGGGCTCATCCAGCGTGCCGGCGGCCGCCCGGAGGAGGCGCTGGCCGCGATCGACCGCACCCTGGCCAGGCGCCCGAAGGTTTCCGGCGGCGGCGCCGGGCAGATCTACCTTGCGCCCGAGCTGGCGCGGGTGTTCGACACCGCCCAGAAGATCGCCGAGAAGGCCGGCGACAAGTTCGTCACCGTGGAGCGGATGCTGCTGGCGCTCGCCATGGAGCAGTCCGATGCTGCACGCGCCCTCAAGGACGCGGGGGTCAGCCCGGCCAGCCTCAACCAGGCCGTCAACGACATCCGCAAGGGCCGCACGGCCGACAGCGCTTCCGCCGAGCAGGGCTATGACGCGCTCAAGCGCTATGCCCGCGACCTCACTGCGCTGGCTGCCGAGGGCAAGATCGACCCCGTCATCGGCCGCGACGAGGAGATCCGGCGCACCATCCAGGTTCTGTCACGGCGCACCAAGAACAACCCCGTCCTGATCGGCGAGCCCGGCGTCGGCAAGACGGCCATTGCCGAAGGACTGGCCCAGCGCATCGTCAAGGGCGACGTGCCGGAGAGCCTGAAGGACAAGAAGCTGCTGGCGCTCGACATGGGCGCCCTGATCGCCGGGGCCAAGTACCGCGGTGAGTTCGAGGAGCGGCTGAAGGCCGTGCTCAGCGAGGTGCAGGCCGAGGGCGGGCGCATCATCCTGTTCATTGACGAGCTGCATACCATCGTCGGCGCCGGCAAGGCCGAAGGCGCCATGGATGCCGGCAACCTCCTGAAGCCCGCGCTGGCGCGCGGCGAGCTGCACTGTGTCGGTGCCACGACGCTCGACGAATACCGCAAGCACATCGAGAAGGATGCGGCTTTGGCGCGTCGCTTCCAGCCGGTGTTCGTCAACGAGCCGACGGTGGAGGACACCATCTCCATCCTGCGCGGCCTCAAGGAGAAGTACGAGCAGCACCACGGGGTGCGCATCACCGACTCCGCGCTGGTCTCGGCGGCGACCCTGTCGAACCGCTACATCTCCGACCGCTTCCTGCCCGACAAGGCCATCGACCTCGTCGACGAAGCCGCCTCGCGCCTCAAGATGGAGATCGACTCCAAGCCCGAGGAGCTGGACGCCATCGATCGCGACCTCATGCAGATGAAGATCGAGCGCGAGGCGCTAAAGAAAGAGACCGACGCGGCCTCCAAGGACCGGCTCACCCGACTCGACAAGTCGATCGCGGAGCTCGAGGAGAAGAGCAAGTCGCTGACCCAGCGCTGGGAGGGCGAGAAGAGCAAGCTGGGCGATGCCCAGAGGCTGAAGGTGGAGCTCGACCAGAAGCGCAATGAGCTGGCGCAGGCGCAGAGGCGCGGCGATCTGGGCCGGGCCGGCGAGCTGCAATACGGCGTCATTCCCGGGCTCGAGAAGAAGCTGAAGGCCATCGAAAGCGAGGAGGGCAAGGGCGCGATGGTCGAGGAGGCCGTCACGCCCGACCACATCGCCCAGATCGTCTCGCGCTGGACGGGCATCCCGGTCGACCGCATGCTGGAAGGCGAGCGCGAGAAGCTGCTGCGCATGGAAGAGGCGCTGGCCAGGCGCGTGGTCGGCCAGCGCGAGGCAGTCGAGGCGGTCTCGACTGCGGTGCGGCGTGCGCGGGCCGGCCTGCAGGACCCGAACCGGCCGATCGGCTCGTTTATCTTCCTGGGGCCGACCGGCGTCGGCAAGACCGAGCTCACCAAGGCGCTGGCGGCGTTCCTGTTCGACGACGAGAACGCGATGGTGCGCATCGACATGAGCGAGTTCATGGAGAAGCACTCCGTCGCCCGCCTGATCGGCGCGCCTCCGGGCTATGTCGGCTACGATGAAGGCGGCGCACTCACGGAGGCGGTGCGGCGACGGCCTTACCAGGTCGTGCTGTTCGACGAGATCGAGAAGGCGCACCCGGACGTGTTCAACGTGCTGCTGCAGGTGCTGGACGACGGTCGCCTGACCGACGGCCAGGGCCGCACGGTCGATTTCAAGAACACGCTCATCATCATGACGTCCAACATCGGCTCGGAGTTCCTGGCCAACCAGAAGGACGGCGAGGACGTCGAGGCGGTGCGCCCCTACGTCATGGCCGAGATGCGGACCAAGTTCCGGCCGGAGTTCCTGAACCGGATCGACGAGATCATCCTGTTCCATCGCCTGAAGCGCGAGCAGATGGCGGCCATCGTCGACATCCAGATCGGGCGGCTGCTGAAGCTGCTGGCCGAGCGCAAGCTCACTCTGGAGCTGGACGAGGGCGCGCGCACCTGGCTCGCCAACAAGGGCTACGACCCGACCTATGGCGCACGCCCGTTGAAGCGCGTGATCCAGAAGTCGGTGCAGGACCCGCTGGCCGAGCAGATCCTGGCCGGCAAGATCAAGGACGGCCAGAAAGTGCCGGTGACGGTGCGCAGCGGGCAACTGGTCGTCAACGGCCAGCCGGTGAAGGCGGCCGCCTAGGGCGCGCAGCGCGTCGCGACCACTCGACCCGGTATGTTGTCATCCTCGGGCTTGTCCCGAGGATCCAGGGAGCGACAGGTGTCAACATCTGCTGATCGATGGATGGTCGGGCCAAGCCCGACCATGACAACGTTGGTGGGCCGGCGCCTGCGGGGATCTCCCGCTACAGCGGGTCCCAGTTGAACACGTCTTGCGAGCGATCGAGCGCGTAGAAATCGCGCTTGAAGGCGGGCAGCATCGTCTCGGCAAGGCCCTGCGGGGTCCAGCCGCCTTCCTTGTGCGCCACGCGCACCGGCCGCGACTGGCTCATCAGGAAGATTTCGTCCTTGCGCACGGCGAAGATTTGTCCGGTCACGTCCTTGGAGAGATCGCTGGCCAGGAACACGCAGATCGGGGCGATCTTGGAGGCCGTCATGGTGTTCTGGATGCGCTCCACGCGCTCCTTCTGCTCGGGCGTCTCCACCGGAATGGTGCCGATCAGCCGCGACCAGGCGAACGGCGACACGCAATTGGAGCGCACCTTGAAGCGCGACATGTCGAGCGCGATCGACTTCGACAGGCCGACAATACCGAGCTTGGCGGCCGCGTAGTTGGCCTGGCCGAAGTTGCCGACCAGGCCCGACGTGGAGGTGAAATGGACGTAGGAGCCGGACTCCTGGTCCTTGAAGTAGGGCGCGGCCGCCTTCGACACGTAGAAGGCGCCGTAGAGGTGCACCTTGATGACCGCATCCCAATCCACCGCGCTCATGCGGTGGAAGATGCGGTCGCGCAGGATGCCGGCATTGTTGACCACGCAGTCGACGCGGCCGAAGTTGTCGATGGCGGTCTTGATGATGCGCTCGGCGCCTTGCGGGTCGGCGACGCTGTCGCCGTTGGGCACGGCGATGCCGCCGGCTTGTCTGATCTCGGCCACCACCTGATCGGCGACCTTGGTATCGGCGCCCTCGCCCTCGGCCGTGCCGCCGAGATCGTTCACCACCACCTTGGCGCCCTCCGCGGCGGCCAGCATGGCGATCTCCTTGCCGATGCCCCGCCCCGCGCCCGTTACGACGACGACCTTACCGTCCACGCACTTTGCCACGCTTGTTCTCCCTCTCCCCGCGTCTCGCCGACCTCTCCCCGCGCGCCATCAAAGCGGGGAGAGGGCCGGGGTGAGGGGCGGCAACGAGCGCAAACCTGGGAGTCTGCCGCCGCCCCTCACCCTAACCCTCTCCCCATGCCGAAGAGGCATGG
>DATFCC010000059.1:0-3685 GCA_035253505.1 Hyphomicrobiaceae bacterium | reverse complement strand
ATGACGAGCACATCGCAATGCGCGTGCAGGTGCTGGTAGCTGTCCGGGTCGGGCAGCGCCGGCGCACGGCCGAGGCCCGCAACAGCGCGAATGGCAGGCTCGTAGACGCGATCCCAGAAGGGCCGCGGCCACTTGAACGTCTTGTAGTAGAAGCCCGCGACCAGCAGCGGTGAGAGGAGGTCGTTGAGGGCGCCGGCGTCGTAGCGCAGCGACGGCCAGTGGTTCTGGGAGCGCAGCGACAGCCCGTTGACGGCCTCGATGCAGGAGGCCCGGCTGTTGGGATCGATGCGGCCCCCGCCGCGATCGACGGTGAGCAGCGCGTTGGGCTCTTCGCTGCCGTGGCTGACGATGCCGCGCGGGCGGTGGTATTTGAAGGATCGGCCAACGAGGTGGATGCCGTTGGCCAGCAGGGCGGAGGCCACGCTGTCCCCCGCGAAGGCCTCTATGGGCTTGCCGTTGAAGCGCATCATGATCGGCTTGGCGCGGTCGATGCGGCCACTCCTGGCGAGACGGTATGTCCCGATCATCGGCGCGCTCCGCTAGACCTTGCGCCGGTCGGGCCGTGGCTGGCCCATGGCGTAGGTCTCCAGAAGCCGATCGCTCGCCGTGTCGCGCAGGGCGTTGAACCATCGGCGGCAGCCGTGCGCGTGCAGCCAGCGCTCGGCGTGCACGCCCTTCGGGTTGGTGCGATTGAAGAGGTAGTCGGCCCAGGCGGCATCGTCGATATTGGCCGGGTCGGCAGGCCGGGCGATGTGCGCCTCGCCGCCGCAGCGAAATTCGATCTCCGGGCGCGGACCGCAGTGGGGACAGGTGATGAGCAGCATGCGCGCGCCTCAATGCGCCACCGCCGCCGCGGCCGCCTCGTCGATGAGGTGGCCCGTGCGGAAGCGGTCGAGGCTGAACGGCGCCGCGATCGGATGCGGTGCGCCTCGCGCGATGGTGTGGGCGAACACGTGGCCGGACCCCGGGGTGGCCTTGAAGCCGCCGGTGCCCCAGCCGCAGTTGACATAGAGGCCCTTGATCGGCGTGAGCCCGATGATGGGGGAGCGATCGGGCGTGACGTCGACGATGCCGCCCCAGTTGCGCAGCATCCGCAGTCGCGAGAACTGCGGGAACAGCTCGCAGATCGCTTCCAGAGTGTGTGCGGCGATGTGCAGGCCTCCCTGCTGGCTGTAGGACACATATTGATCGGTGCCGGCACCGATGACGAGCTCGCCCTTGTCCGACTGGCTGATGTAGGCGTGGATCGTGTTGGACATGACCACGCACGGAAACACGGGCTTGACGGGCTCCGACACCAGCGCCTGCAGCGGGAAGCTCTCCAGCGGCACGCGCAGGCCGGCCCGCGCCAGCACGACGCTGGTATGTCCGGCGGCCACCACTGCCACGCGCGGTGCCCGGATGATGCCGCGCGAGGTCTCGACGCCGGTGACGCTGCCATCGGTGCCCCGCCTGAAGCCCAGCACCTCGCAATTCTGGATGATGTCGACGCCCATGGCGTCGGCCGCGCGGGCATACCCCCACGCGACCGCATCGTGGCGCGCAACGCCGCCGCGCCGCTGGAGCGCCGCACCGATCACCGGGTAACGCACGTTCGGTGAGATGTTGAGCGGCGGACAGAAGGCCTTCGCCTCCCCGGGGTCCAGCCACTCGTTGTCGATACCGCTCAGCCGGTTCGCGTAGACGTGGCGCTTCAGGCTGTGGACGTCATGCTGATTGTGCGCGAGCATCATGACGCCGCGCTGGGAAAACATGACGTTGTAGTCGAGCGCCTGCGACAGTCCTTCCCACAGCTTCATCGCATGCTCGTAGATGGCCGCGCTCTCGTCCTGCAGATAGTTGGAGCGGATGATCGTCGTGTTGCGGCCGGTGTTGCCGCCGCCGATCCAGCCTTTCTCGAGCACGGCGATGTTGGTCAGGCCATGCTCCTTGCCCAGGTAGTAGGCGGTCGCCAAACCATGCCCGCCGCCGCCCACGATCACGGCATCGTAGGCGCGCTTCGGCTCGGGCGAGCGCCACTGCCGCTCCCAGCCGCGGTGGCCAGTAAGCGCGCCTGCCAGGAGCCCGCCGAGCGAAAAACGGTGCATGATTTGCCCAAGATGGTCGTTGAGATGCGGCCCGAACCCTCATTCTGCCCGCGACTCGGGCGCCGGTCACGCCTGCGACGACAGCAGAGCGCCTGGCCCCGGTCTTTTCAAGCGCCGGGGACGGCGGCCCACAAGCCTGCTCCACATCATTTGCTGCCCATGGCAGGAGTGTCTACAGCACCCGCGGATCGGGCTGACATTCCTGCCGCACGGCCTATAGTGCGCGCCCATGGCCACCACATCCGCCAAGACCAAGCCGTCCAAGCGCCCCGCCACCTGCTCGGTTCCGCCCGGCGAGCCGGTGCCTGTCATCAAGGGAAGCCACGTCTACCTGGTGGACGGCTCGGGCTACATCTTCCGTGCGTTCCATGCTCTTCCGCCCCTCACCAGGCCGTCTGACGGCCTCCCCGTCGGGGCGGTGCACGGTTTTTGCGCCATGCTCTGGAAGCTGCTGCAGGATGCCAAGAAGGGGCACGGTCCGACGCATCTGGCCGTCATCTTCGATGCCAGCGAGAAGACGTTCCGCAACGAGATCTACAAGGACTACAAGGCGCACCGCCCGCCGGCGCCGGAGGAGCTGCTGCCGCAATTTCCGCTGATCCGCGATGCGGTCAAGGCGTTCAATATCGCCTGCCTGGAGCAGGACGGGTTCGAGGCCGACGATCTGATCGCCACCTACGCCAAGCAGGTCGTGGCCGCGGGCGGGGACGTGACCATCGTTTCCTCAGACAAGGACCTGATGCAATTGATCCGGCCCGGCATCCTCATGCTGGACACGATGAAGAACCGGACCATTGGGCCCGATGAAGTGCGCGAGCGCTTCGGCGTGCCGCCCGAGAAGGTGGTCGACGTGCAGGCCCTGGCAGGCGATTCCACCGACAACGTGCCGGGGGTGCCTGGCATCGGCATCAAGACGGCCGCCGAGCTGATCAACGAGTTCGGCGACCTCGAATCCCTGCTTGCCCGCGCCGGCGAGATCAAGCAGCCCAAGCGCCGCGAGCGCTTGACCGAGTTTGCCATCCAGGCGCGGCTTTCGCTCGATCTTGTCACCTTGAAAAGCGATGTCCCTCTGACGGTGGCGGCCGAGGCTCTGGGCGTGCGCGACCCCGTTCCCGACACGCTTCTCGGGTTCCTGCGCGAGATGGAGTTCGCCACCCTCACCAAGCGCATCGCCGATGGCCTGGGCACCGACGCTCCTCCCCCGGTGGAGCGCTCTGTCGGCTCCGCGCCGGCACATCCCGCGGAATCTCCGCCCGCCGCCGGGAAGGCGTCAGCCAGGCTCGCACCTGTGAGCTCCAATGCAGCACCGGCCGCCGCGGTCGCAGCCGCCTCGACTGCCGCCAAGGCCAAGATCGACCGCTCGGCCTATGAGACCGTCGTCGAGCTGCCGCAGCTGCAGGCATGGTTGGCGGAGGCTCGCGCGGCAGGCCGCTTCGCCTTCGACATCGAGACCACGAGCCTGGACCCCATGCAGGCCGAGTTCGTCGGCTTCTCGCTGGCCGTCGCGCCCGGCAGAGCCTGTTACGTGCCGCTCAATCACCGCGCGGGCAGTGGCTTCGATTTCAGCGACGGGTTCCTGCAGCAGGTGCCGGTGCGCG
>DATFCC010000058.1:0-25582 GCA_035253505.1 Hyphomicrobiaceae bacterium | reverse complement strand
GGTCCGCGCACGAACAGCTCGCCCGAGGTCTCTCCATCGGGCGGCGCGCGGTTGCCCTTCTCGTCGATGATCTTGAGGTCTACGCCAAACATGCGACGGCCCTGCCGGGAGGCGAGGTGCGCGCGCTCGACGGGGCTCAGCGCCTTCTCCTCGGGGCGCAGCAAGGTGAGCGTGCCGACCGGGCTCATCTCGGTCATGCCCCAGCCGTGGATGACCTCGATGTCGTGGTCGCGCGTGAAGATCTCCATCATGGCGAGCGGCATGGCCGAGCCGCCGGTCAGGATCTTGGACAGGGCCTTGGGCTTGCGGCCGCGCTTCTCGAACTCGTCGAGCAGGCCCAGCCACACGGTGGGCACGCCCCAGCCCGCGTCCGCACCCTCGCTTTCCATCAGATCGTAGAGCGTCGCCCCGTCGAGCTTCGCGCCGGGCAGGATGAATTTGCATCCCGTGAGCGGCGTTATGTAGGGCAGGCTCCAGGCGTTGGCGTGAAACAGGGGGACGACGGGCAGGATCGTGCGGTTGTGCGCGAACAGATCCGGTCGCGTGGCGATGAGAAAGAAGGTGTGAAGCATCATCGAGCGGTTGGAGTAGAGCACGCCCTTGGGCTCGCCCGTGGTGCCGGACGTGTAGCAGAGCGCGCAGGCGGCATTCTCGTCGAACTCGGGCCATGTGAAGGCCGCGGGCACCTCCTCCAACAGACCCTCGTAGCAGAGCAGACCGTGCATCGGCGTGCTCTTCGGCATATGCTCGCGATCGGTCATCAGCACGTAGGTCTTCACCGACTTCAAGGCCGGCGCGAGCTTCTCGACGAGCGGCAGGAAGGTCAGGTCGAAGAACAGGGCGGTGTCTTCGGCGTGGTTGGCAATGTAGGTGATCTGCTCGGGGAACAGGCGCGGGTTGATGGTGTGGCAGACGGCGCCGATGCCGGCGATGGCATAGTAGAGCTCGAAGTGGCGATAGCCGTTCCAGGCCAGCGTCGCCACGCGGTCACCCGGCTTGACGCCGAGCGCAACCAGCGCATTCGCCAGCCGGCCGATGCGCTCGCGGGCGGCGGCATATCCGTAGCGGTGGATGCCGCCCTCGACGGTCTGGGAGACGATCTCCACGTCAGGGTAGGCCTCGGCTGCATAGTCGATCACGCCCGAGACCAGCAGCGGCCGGTCCATCATCATCCCACGCAGCATCGCCACATCCTCCCTGGAATGCTTTCTCTCGTCAGAGTAACCTCGCCGGCAAGCCCCTGCCAGCCAAGGCCCGGGGCACGAACGACCGGGGAATGAAGGAGAGTTACCGTGGCAGTCGTGCAAACGCAAAGGCAGGGCGATATCGTCGTCATCCGCATGGATAATCCCCCGGTCAATGCCCTGGGCCATGCCCTGCGCGTCGGGCTCGAGAAGGCTTTCAGCGAGGCCAATTCCGACCCCGGCATAAAGGCCATCGTGCTCACCGGCACGGGCCGCTTCTTCTCCGCCGGCGCCGACATCACCGAATTCAAGGGCGAGATGAAGGAGCCCCACCTGCCGCCCCTGATCGACAAGATCGAGGCCGGGTCGAAGCCGGTGGTGGCGGCCATCAACGGCACCGCGCTCGGCGGGGGCCTCGAGCTCGCGCTCGGGTGCCACTACCGGGTGGCGGCAAAGGACGTGCGCCAGCTCGGCCTGCCCGAGATCAAGCTCGGCATCATTCCGGGGGCCGGCGGCACGCAACGCCTGCCGCGCGCCGTGGGCGTGGAGCAGGCGCTGGCGATGATCACCACCGGCAGCTTCATCGATGCCAGCAAGGGCGCTGCCGCCGGCCTGATCGACAAGGTTGCGGACGCAGACGTGGTCGCTGCCGCGGTGGCCTTTGCCAAGGAGCAGATCGGAAAGCCGCCGCGCCGGATCGGCGAGAAGAAGATCGACAAGGCGTCTATTCCGGCTGGACTGTTCGAGAAGGCCCGCGCCTCGATCGGCCGTCACGCCAGCGGACCCGTGGCCCCCAAGGCCGCCATCGACGCGGTGGAAGCAGCCACCAGCATGTCGCTCGCCGACGGCAACGCGCGCGAGCGCGAGGTCTTCCGCGAGGCCGCAGCCAGTCCCTACGCCCGCGCCCTGCAGTACGCCTTCTTCGCCGAGCGGCAGGCCGCAAACCTTCCCGGCATCGGTCCTGATACCAAGTTGCGCGACATCAAGACGGTCGGCATCCTGGGCGCCGGCACCATGGGCACCGGCATCGGGCTCGCCTTCCTCAACGGCGGCTTCCCCGTCACCATCGTCGAGACGACGCAGGAGGCGCTGGATCGCGGCGTCAACCGCATGAAGGAGACGCTGGAGGCCAACGCCAAGCGCGGCCGCATCACCGAGGCGCAGGCCGCGGACCGTTTCGCCAAGCTTACTCCGTCGCTGAAGATGGAAGATCTCGGCGAGATGGACCTCATCATCGAGGCCGTATTCGAGAACATGGCGCTGAAGAAAGAGGTGTTCCAGAAGCTCGACAAGATCGCCAAGTCCGGCGCCATCATCGCCTCCAACACCTCCACCCTCGACGTGGACGAGATCGCCGCCGTCACCAAGCGCCCGCAGGACGTGGTGGGCCTGCACTTCTTCTCGCCGGCCAACATCATGCGCCTCCTGGAGATCGTGCGCGCCGAGAAGACCGCCAACGACGTGATGGCAACCTCGATGGCCATCGCCAAGCGCATCAACAAGGTGGGCGTGCAGGCCGGCGTGTGCGACGGCTTCGTGGGAAATCGCATGCTGGCGGCCTACGGCAACGAGGTGCAGGCCATGACGCTGGAAGGCGCCATGCCGCAAGAGATCGACGGCGCGCTGGAGAAGTGGGGCATGGCCATGGGGCCGCTGGCCGTGAGCGACCTCGCCGGCCTCGATGTCGGCTACCGCATCCGCAAGGAGCGCAAGCTGACGGGCGAGGCGGCGCAGTTCGCGCGCGTACCCGACAAGATCGTCGAGATGGGCCGACACGGCCAGAAGACCGGCGCCGGCTACTACAAGTACGACGCCAACCGCAAACGCATGGTGGATCCCGAGATCGAGGCGCTGATCCGCTCCGAGGCAGAGGCGCTGCAGATCAAGCAGCGGCATATTCCGGCCGACGAGATCGTCGAGCGCTGCCTGCTGCGGCTCGCCAACGAGGGTGCCAAGATCGTCGAGGAGGGCATCGCGTTACGCGCCAGCGACTGCGATGTGATGTACCTCAACGGCTATGGCTTCCCCGCCTGGCGCGGCGGTCCCATGTGGCAGGCCGATAACATGGGCCTCAAGGAGGTGGCCGCGAAGATCAAGGCCTACGAGGCCAAGTACGGCGCTCGCTGGAAAATCGCTCCGCTTATCGAGAAGCTGGCCGCCGAAGGCAGCTCATTCGCCCAGCTCGACGCGAAGAAGAAGTAGCATGTAGGTTGGGTCAAGCGGAGCGTAGACCCAACGCAATCTTGCGATGGTCCACCAGAGTTGGGTCATCGCTGACGCTCGACCCAACCTACAGCTCGACGCCTCGGTGAGAAGAGCGGCAGAGGGGGCTAGCCGCGGTCCGGGTAGTCGTGCGTCCCCTCGTTGGGATCGGTGACGCGACCGTCCCCGGACAGATACGCTGGGCCGATGGGCACCTTGCCGTGGCCGCCGGGAATGTCGAGCACGTAGGTGGGCTGGGCGATTCCGGAGAGACGGCCGCGCAGGGCGCGCATGAGACGCTGACCCTTCGCAACCGGAACGTGGAAGTGACTGGTACCCGGCGCGGCGTCGAGTTGGTGGAGATAGTACGGCTTGATGCGCGCTTCCACGAAGGCGCGCATCAGGGCCGTCAGCGTCTCGGCATCGTCGTTGACGCCCCTGAGCAGCACGGACTGGCTGATGAGCGGGATGCCGGCACCGGCGAGGCGGGCACAGGCGGCACGCGCCTCCTCGGTCAGCTCGCGCGGATGGTTGGCGTGAATGGCAACGTAGACAGCGATGGGAGGCGAGACGAGCGCCGCAACCAGGTCATCGGACACCCGGGCCGGCTCGACGACGGGCACGCGCGTGTGCCAGCGCAAAACCTTCACGTGGGCGATGGCGGCGAGCCGGCGCGTGACGTTGGCGATACGCCGTGGCGCCAGCATGAACGGGTCGCCCCCAGTCAGGATGACCTCCCAGATGCGAGGCTCGCCGGCGATATAGGCGACCGCCGCGTCAAGAGCCTTGCCGGACAGTGCCTGCGGGCCGCTTGGACCCACCACCTCCCTGCGGAAGCAGAAGCGGCAGTAGACCGGGCAGACGTGCGTCAGCTTCAGGAGCGCGCGGTCGGGATAGCGGTGCACGATGCCGGGCACGGGAGACAATCGCGACTCGCTCAGCGGGTCGGCGTCCTCGTGCGGCGCCGGCTGCAACTCACGGGCATCGGGGATGAACTGCCGGGCGATCGGGTCGTCTGGCCGCGCGCGATCGATCAAACGTGCCACGCTGGGCGTGACAGCCACCGCATAGCGCGCGGTAACCGCGGCCAACGGCTCGATCCGGTCGGCCGCGATCAGCCCGGCATCGCCGAGCGCGGACAGGGAGCGAAGCGTTCGGCCGGGCCGCGTCATGGATCGACGAAAAGTTGCGGCAGGCGCTCGCCGATGGCTGCCGCGAGTTCATCCAGATGGCTGCCCGTGCGCGGCACGATCCGGTCGAGAGCCGCGAGAAAGCTATCCGGCGAGAGCCGGGTCAGGGGCAGCGCCTGCATCCATCCCTGGTTGACGAGGAACTGGCGGTATTCGGCCTCGCGCGGCTCGAGGCGGGTGTGTGCCGGAGCGACGGAGACGGCGGGCAGGCCGGCACTCACGGCCTCGGAAAGCATCATGGTCGAATCATCGGTGCACAGCAGCGCATCTGCTTCGGCGAAGATCTGCGCCAGCGTGCCCGGACCTGCCGTACGGAAATCGATGAAGGTTTCGAGCCCGCTGCGCCCGTCCACCGCCAGTGCCGCCAGCGCATCGCTGATGGCAGCTCCCGAGCGCCGCGAGGTCGCGACGAGCCAACGGATGCCGTGCGCCTGATGGGCGTCCTGCAGGAACTGCGTGAGCTGGCGCCAATCCTCTTCCGTATATCGGTGGGCTCCCGAGTCGCCGCCCACCAGCACGCCCACGCGCGACGGGGCATTTCCCAAACCCAATCGGGTAGTGAACTTGCGTGCCCGCGCCGGCTCGATGGCCGACGGCGGCAGGGTGACCAGATGGTTGGGCAACTTGCCGTAGCGTTCGAGCGAGACGATGGCGAGCTTCACATGGTCGGGGTCGAGACGGCGCAAGCGTCCACAGAAGATGTTGGCTGCACCCAGGGCGCGCGCCGCCGCCGCATTGGCGGCCAGCGTCTCGCCGCCCGCCGAGACGATGACGTCCGCGGGTTGGAGCGTCGCGGCAGAGATGCCGTAGCCGAGGCGCAGGACCACCGCGGGGGAGGCGCCCCGGTTTACCAGATCGAGCAAGAGGCGTGTCGGCATGAGGAAGCGCCGACCGATGTCGAGACGGATGGTGGTCACCGGGCGCTTGCGCGCGATGGCTGCAATCACCCCCTCCGCCTGGTGATAGTGGCCCGGCTTGCCGTCGCTCAGAAGCAGGGCTGTGA
Source organism: Hyphomicrobiaceae bacterium (assembly GCA_035253505.1). GTDB lineage: Bacteria > Pseudomonadota > Alphaproteobacteria > Rhizobiales > Hyphomicrobiaceae > AWTP1-13. The sequence goes on along the minus strand of DATFCC010000058.1, from coordinate 20,003 downwards.
GGGGGGCTGACACAGGGGCAGGCTCGCGTGCAGGCGATGCTGGGTGGCCGGTCGGGCGGGAAATGGCTTCCGCTTGGCCGATCGTCGATCTCCCATGCGCGCTGATGATATTCGCCAGGACCGATGCACGACGCCCCGCGACCGGCTCGTGCCGAGGCGGCGTCTTCGCGGCCGTGCGGGTTCTTTATCACCTGCGGAACGCGAGGGCAAAGCTGGGGCGGGGAAGCCTTACGGCCTGCGCCTCACGCGCGGCGTGGCGCATGACGATTGCTGGGTTTCCTGAGGCCAAGGTTCTCGCGCAGGGTCTTGCCTTCGTATTCCGTGCGGAACAGGCCGCGGCGCTGCAGCTCCGGCGTGATCATCTCCACGAAGTCCTCGCACCCGCCGGGCAGGTGGGTGGGCGTGATGTTGAAGCCGTCGCAGGCATCGTTCTCGAACCAGTCCTGCATGGTGTCGACGATCTCGGCCGCCGTCCCGATCAGGCAGAAGCCGCCCATGCCGGCCACCTGCTGGTAGAGCTGGCGGATGGTGGGGTTCTCGCGCCTGACGCGCTCGAGCAGTTGCGAGCTGATGCTGCGCAGCTCGGCCGGCCCGAGCTTGTCGAGGGGAACGGGGCCGTCGAGGGGGTAAGCGGAAAGGTCGCCAAAGGTCTGGTTGAGCCGCGCCAGGCCGACGAGCGGATCGAGCAGCTCCTGCAACGTATCGAACTTCATCCGGGCTTCGGCCGCTGTCCTGCCCACCACTGGCCGTAGCGCCGGCAGGATCTTCAACTCCTCGGGGCCGCGCCCGTGCCGTGCCAGACGCCCCTTGACGTCTGCGTAGAAGCTCCGGGCAATCTCCTTGGATGGTGCGATCGAGTAGACGAGGTCGGCCGTCGCGGCGGCGAGCTCCCGTCCCTGCTCGGATGCGCCGGCCTGAACGATGACGGGATGAACCTGGGGCAGGCACCCGACGTTCAGAGGCCCGCGCACGGAGAAGAACGTCCCCTTGTGGTCCAGCACGTGCATCTTGGATTCGTCGAAGAACCGGCCGGACTGCTTGTCGAAGGGAAAGGCGCCCTCCTCCCAGCTGTCCCAGAGCCCCCGCACCACATCCACGAACTCGGCAGCGCGTGAGTAGCGCGTGTCGTAGTCGACATGCTGTTCGCGATTGAAGTTCTTCGCCTCCGCTTCGGACCAGGAGGTGACGACGTTCCAGCCTGCGCGACCGTTGCTGATGAGGTCGAGCGTGGCAAACTTGCGGGCGATGTTGTAGGGCTCGTTGTAGGTGGTGGAAGCGGTGGTGACGAGGCCGATGTGCTTCGTCACCACGGCCAGCGCCGGCAGGAGCGTCAAAGGCTCCATCTCGACGATCTCGTAGCCCGATCGTGCGAGCGAGCCGCGCGGCACGTCGCGTTCCCGGATGCCGATGCCATCGGCGAAAAATATGAGATCGCACTTGCCGCGCTCGGCCGCCTGCGCACTGCGTGCGTAGTGGTCGAAGCGCAAGGTGCCGTCGGCGGGCACGTCGGGATGCCGCCAGGCGGCGGGGTGATACCCCAGGCCGCGTATGGACATCCCGATATGCATCCGCCTCCGCTTCATGGGGCGTCTCTCTCGCTGCCTGTCAGGGATGCGGGCCCCAGGGTGCGGCCGTGAGAAGCTTCACCTCCTGCGACATGACGAGCGGCCGGAACCTGGAGGCGAAACCTTCAACGAAGTCCTTGTTGGCGAATACGCCTGCCCAGTGCTTGCGCCGGTCCGCATCGTCGTCGAACTTCCAAAGATGGACGATCTGATTGATCGTGCCGGTGTCGCCCTGGAAGTAGCCGACCAGCTTCTTGTCATGCCCGCCCTTGTGCAGCGCCGGAAAGCCGAGCTCCTGGTAGAGCTTGGTCGCCTCGCCCATCTTGCCGACATAGAGCGTGTAGGTTCTGAGCTCGTAGAGGGCCATCTGTCTCCTCCTTCAATCGCGATTATTTCTTGTGCTTCTCGAGCACGTCCTTGGCGACCAGCGCGCCTGACATGGCCACCGGCCAGCCACCGTAGAATGCCAGATGCGTGATGAGCTCGCCAATCTCGTCCGGCGTGACGCCATTGTTGAGCGCGCGCTCCAGATGGCCCTTGAGCTGCTCGGTGCGGTTGAGCGCGACGAGCGCCGCGCAGGTGATGAGGCTGCGGTCGCGTTTCGACAGCCCGGGGCGCTCCCAAACATCGCCGAACAGCACCTTCTCGGTCAGGTCGATGAGCTTCGGCACCACGGCGCGCACCTTGTCGCGCGCCGGGGACGGCGGGGTCGGCTTCACGGTCATGAACGTACCTCTTCGGGATGCAGGAGGATGACGCGCTGCAGCGCCGCCGATGCGCACCTGCGGCACCCACGGCGGCAGCGAAGGGGAAGCCTACGCGAGGGAGGGTGCCAATGACCATTGCCCCCAGGGCGTAGCTCGTCCACTCGTATGCGGGGATCAGAGCGTCGGGAGGCGTGGTGGGCCCGGCAGGACTCGAACCTGCAACCAGACGGTTATGAGCCGCCGGCTCTAACCATTGAGCTACGGGCCCGCCGCCGGGCGGGCGCCGCCTCTGTAGCATCATTCGCGGCGGGAGTGCAGGCCTTCCGTCGGGCATGGTTCGGACAAACATATGCGCTGTCATCGGGGTGGATCGCGGCCGGGATTGCGAGGTCGATCATGAGCGCACTATGTAGATGGCTGCTGGCGGCCGGGGTGCTTGCCGGGATGGTTTTCCTCCAGGCGAGGATGGTGATGGCAGCGGATGCGAATTCTCCGAGCGGGCGCACCGTTAGTGTCACCGGCACCGGGCGTGTGGCGGCAGATCCCGATATCGCCCAGGTCAGCGCGGGGGTCGTGGTCGAGGCTGAAACGGCGAAGGATGCGCTCGCCCGCAACAGTACGATCATGGTCAAGCTGATCGACGGCCTGAAGGCGTTCGGCGTTGCGGCGAAGGATATCCAGACCTCCTCGATCAACGTCGAGCCGCGCTATGCGCAGGCGAAGGACGGCAAGCCGGCGACTATCAGCGGTTACCGCGTCGTCAACCAGGTGCGCCTCACCGTGCGCGACGTGAAGCGTCTGGGCGAGATCCTGGATGGCGCCATAGCGCTGGGCGCCAACCAGATGGGCGGCGTCGCCTTCGATGTCACCAATCCCGAGGCGTTGCTGGACGATGCGCGCAAGGAGGCGGTCGCCAGCGCCAGGCGGAGGGCAGAGCTCTACGCGGCCGCCGCCGGGGTGCAGTTGGGCGAGGTGCTGCGCATCGCCGAGGAGGCCGGTGACGGCCCGCGCCCGATGCCCATGGCTCGTGCCGCCATGGCCGGCGCGGTGCCGATCGAGCCCGGAACGCGGACGCTGACCATCGAGGTGCACGTCACCTACGCCTTGCGCTAGCGCCAGCTCCGCTGCCAAATTCATGGGCGAACCTGTCCGCGCCGAAGGCATGGCCGACGGCGGGCGTGCACACACGGTCATGACGATGAGCCATGGCAGTCTTCTGCGTGATCGGGACGGTGAGGGGGGCGGCAAGGTCACGTCGGTCGAGCTCTTCTTCGACCTGGTCTTCGTCTTTGCGGTTACGCAACTTTCCCATTCGCTCCTTGCGCACTTCTCGCCGCGTGGCGTGACCGAGACGGCGCTGCTGCTGATGGCGGTGTGGTGGGTGTGGATCTACACCTCCTGGGTGACCAACTGGCTGGACCCCGACAAGACGGCCGTGCGGCTGATGCTGTTCGCGTTGATGCTTGCGGGCCTCGTGCTCTCCACCTCCATCCCCAAGGCCTTCGATGGCAGGGGGCCGGCCTTCGCTTGCGCCTACGTGTCCATGCAGCTCGGCCGCAGCCTGTTCGTGATGTGGGCGTTGCGGCGCACCAGCCCCGGCAACTATCGCAATTTCCAGCGCATCAACGCCTGGCTCGCGCTGTCGGCGTTGTTCTGGCTGGCCGGCGCCTTCGCCGAGGCCGACGGCAGGCTCTGGCTCTGGGGCGTGGCCCTTCTGATCGAATACATTTCGCCCTCGCTGGGGTTCTGGACACCCGGGCTCGGTCGCTCGACCACGGCCGATTGGGACATCTCGGGCAGCCATATCGCCGAGCGGTGCGGCCTGTTCGTTCTCATCGGGCTCGGCGAGTCGATCGTGGTGATCGGCGCCAAGTTTGCCGAGCTGACGTGGGCGCCGGCCACGGTCGTCGCCTTCGCCGTCTCATTCGTCGGCAGCGTCGCCATGTGGTGGCTCTACTTCAATATCGGCGCCGAGGCGGCCAGCGAGCGGATCAGCCGCTCGAGAGATCCCGGCCGCCTTGCACGCATCGCCTACACCTATATGCATCTGCCGATGGTCGCTGGCATCATCGTCGCGGCGGTGGGCGACGAGCTTGTGCTATCCCACCCGGCCGGTCATATGGACCTCAAGACAGGTGCCACGCTATTGGCAGCGCCGGCGCTGTATCTCCTGGGCAACCTTGTGTTCAAGAGGCTGACGGCGGACCGGCCGGCCCTCTCGCACCTCGCCGGGCTCGGTTTTCTCGCCTTGCTGATCCCGTTCGCGCCCGGCCTGCAACCGCTGGCGCTCAGCGCACTTACGACGCTGGTGCTCGTCGTCGTCGCGGTGTGGGAGACGGTCTCCCTGCGCGGCAGGAAAGCCAAGCAGCAGGACGCAGTGATACCGGCCGGCGACGTGTCGGCCCGCTGAGGGAGGGCGATCATGCATACGCTGATGATGGTGGCCGGCGGCCTGGTGGCGCTCGGCATCTTCGTCTTGGCTGCGATCCTGCTGGGTCGAGGTTCCGCCGATGGCGCGCGCGTCTTCATCTGGCCGTGGCTTGCCGCCTCGCTCATCAACATGCTTGTCGGCGTCTACTGGGCCAACGTGCCGTTCAGGGTCGAGCTGCCGGTCTTCCTGGTCGTGTTCGGCGTGCCGGCGGCGGCCGCCTGGTTCCTGGCCAAGTGGCTGCGGGCGGCCTGAGCGGGGTTTGGCCAAAACGGCGAACGATCTCACCTGCCGATGCGTGCGCGGGCGATCCGCCTGCCGTCACTCGTCGACGTGGAAGCGATGCAGGATGCGATGCACCACCGGCGCCAGCATGATGCCACTGGCGAGCACGATCACCAGGCCCGAGTAGAGTGCGTAGAAGCCAGCGAACAGCTTGCCCCCACTGGTCTTGAGCTGGTCGGCCGGCCCCATGCCGGACAGGATCATGGAGGCATTCAGAAAGGCATCGAGCCAGCTCATGCCCTCGAAGTGTGCGTAGCCGAACATGCCTGCGAACAGGGAGACGGCGATGAGCGTCATGGCCAGCGCGAAGCTCACCACCAGGCGCCAGGCATAGCGCTGCATGGAAGCCAGCGGCTGACGCATGGACTCGTAGTCGAGGAGTTCCTGGCGCTGAATGTCGTCTGCCATGGGCCGTCTCCGCTCCGTGCTGCGCGGCGCCCGTTGCGGCCGACGCCGCGGCCCGCAACTGCGCCGACGGAATCTCTAGGTGCGCCCCGCCAGGAGGCGCGCGATGTCGGCGAGGCACTCCGAGAAAGCGCCGAGATCGGTCGATTCCGTGCCCGGCGGCACCTGCCGGCGCACGACGCGACCGCCGCTGGACAAGATTGCCACCTCGATCATCAGGTTCTCGGCGAGGCCGAACTCCTCGATCTCGAGGTCAGGCCGGTCGCCGTCCATCGGCGCGGGTCCCCGTGCCCGGTAGGCGCGCGCGCGTTCCGCGTAGTCGGCCGCCACGTTGGTGTAGCCGGCCATCGGCCGCCCCAGCGCTCGCATGAAGCCGACCTCGAATGCCGTGCCGCAATCCATCGACACCCCGCGAAACGGCGTGAGGTTGGCGACGATGCCGTCGCAGGTGCGCATGAGCCCCTCGTTGGCCTCCGAGATGCGTCGCGCCTGCTCAGCGGGCGGTAGGCGGGCGAGGTCCAATTGCACGTCGAGCGGAAAGGCCCCCTCCAGGCCGGCCGCTGCCGCGAGCCTGCACTTCTCGGCGCCGACGTCGCGCGCTTCGGGAAGAAACACCTCGGGTCCGGCCAGGTAGATGCGAGGGCGGCGCTGGGGCATGCTGGCCTCGAATCGGGTCGACGGCGGAGATTGTCGTGCCCAGGCCGGCTGGACAAGCCACCGCGAGCAACCCGCACCCCGTCATCCACGAGGACGTACGTCGCGGATCGGCGCATATATCACGATGGCGAACAGCGCCACTGCCGCCTGGACGGCGAAGGCCGCCCGGTAGGCATGCTCGGGGGCGGCGCCCGCGGTATAGACGAATGCGCCCACGATCCAGCCGAAGGTGAGCTGCATGACCGCTGCAGCCAGCATGATGCCCATGTTGATGAGCGAGATGCCGCGACCGATGAGGTGGGCGGGTACGAGCCCCCGGGCATGGGCGTGGGAGAGCGTGGGGTAGGCACCACAAAGGCCGAGAAGGCAGAACAGGGCGGTGACCAGCAGCAGCGGTGGCCGCTCCAGCACCGCCAGCATCGCGGCAGCGCCAACAATGGCGAAACTGCCCGCCGTGATCATGCCCTTGATGGTGTTGAGTCGCCGTGCGAGCTGCCCATACAGGAAATGCCCGGCTGTGGCGCACATGGCCATGGCCAGCAGCACGTTGCCGCGGCCGATGTCGTCCAGGGCATGCACGTCCTTGAGATAAGGCGCGCCCCATACTCCGGAGATGGCGCCCGCGCTCGACATGGGCAGCCCCACCACCAGCAACCGGCGAACTCCGTGCTGCTTCAAGGCCTCGATGACGCCCGCAAAGGCCCTCGCCAGTCCCTCGCGGCGAGGCTCGGGGGCCGGCTTGCCGGGCGGGCTCTCGCGCAGGAAGAGCGCCACCGCCAGCAGCAGAACACCGACAGACGCCGTGAACAGCCAATAGCTGTCGCGCCAGCCGATCCAGGCGATGAGAATGGCGAAGGGTGTCGTTGCGCACAGGTTGCCGACCGCCGCGAAGCTGTTGAGGGCTCCGGCGTGGACCACTACCTGGCTCGGGGTCAGCCAGTTGCTCAGCACGTAGAACGCGCCGGTGAAAATGCCCGCGCAACCCATGCCCATCAGCAGCCGGGCGATCAACAGGGTGGGGGTGGAGGAGCCGGCGGCAAACAGGGCGGTGCCGATGGCGGTAAAGAGCAGCAAGCCGGCAATGGTCCGGCGCGGCCCGTACCGGTCGAGCAGCATGCCGGTCGGCACCTGCATGGCGGCGTAGGCGAAGAAGTACACGCTCGCCACCACGGACAGGTTGCGCGGCTCGAGGGCGAGCTCGCGTGACAGCTCCGGTGCGAGGACGCCGAAGTTCGAGCGCAGGAACAGGTTGGCGAAGCCCAGGCCGTAGAGAATGGCGAGGATCGGTGCGATCGCCGGTAACAGGTTGACAGGCATCGTTGCTCGATCGCGCACCTGGCCTCGTCGCACAACCTACGGCAGGGCCGCGGGGCCTGTCGTGCGCCCGATCTTCAGAAGATGTTGCGCGAAAGGCACCCGGCCGGACGGCGGCATTAGGCTACCGCCGCGTGAGCGGAAGCACCGCCGGATTCGATCTCCGCCCGGTGCGCGCGCGCCCGGCGCAGCAGGTAGAGCACGATGACGATGTTGAGCAGGTTCCAGAGGAAGCCGTTGGCGAAAGCCTGCCAATAGGACCCCGTGAGATCGAAGATGGCGCCCGACATCCAGCCGCCGATGGCCATGCCGGCGATGGTCGCCGTCACGACAAGCCCCACCAGCGTCCCAGCTTGGCGAGGCGGGAAGTAGTCGCGCACGATGAGCGCGTACATCGGAACGATGCCGCCCTGGAACAGGCCGAACAGCGCCGAGATGACGTAGAGGGGCGTCAACCCGTCGAACCAGAGGTAGAGGAACAGGGCCGACGCCTGCATGACCGAGCCGATCAGCAAGGTGGTGAGGCTGCCGATGCGGTCGGCGACCAGCCCCGAACCGATGCGGCTGATCACACCGAACCCGAGCATGAGGGATAGCATCTCGGCACCGCGCGCAACGCCGTAGCCGAGATCGCTGCAGTAGGCGACGATGTGCACCTGCGGCATCGACATGGCAACGCAGCAGCCGACGCCGGCAATGGAGAGCAGCGCAAACAGGACATACCGGTTGAGGCCGAGCGATGCCTGCGCACCCGCAGCCGAGCTGCCGGCGTCCTCCTCGTCATGGGTGTCCAGGCGCCGCCGCAGCAACAGCAGCAGCGGCAGCATGGTGAAGAGGCAGATGGCGCCGATGGCGACCTGGCTCTGCCGCCAGCCGTCGGTCTCGATGAAATAGCGCACGACGGGCGGCCAGGCCGCGCCGCCGATGTAGTTGCCCGAGGAACAGACGGCCACCGCGATCCCGCGGCGGCGGGTGAACCAGTGCGAGATGTCGGCCATCAGTGGGGCAAAGGCACCGGAGCTGCCGATGCCGATCACCAGGTTGGCGATGGCAAACACCGTGAAATCCGACGCCACGCCCGATGCGACGAAGCCGAAGGCGAGTGCGAGCACCGACACCGTCAGCGGGGGCACGATGCCGAACCGGTCGACGAGGCTGCCGATGATGACGGCACCCACGCCGAAACCGATCATGTTGAGGGTATAGGCGAGCGACGCGTCGGCGCGCGTGATGGCGAAGTCGGTCTGCACGAACGGCAAGGCGACGACATAAGACCAAAGGCCCACGCTGCCGAGCGTGCCGAGCAGCACGGAAGCGGCGAGGCGCAGCCAGGCGTAGGCGGAATCCACTCTTCCGCTGCCGTTGCCGATCGTTTGTGCAGTTGCAACCATGGGCGCGGGACATTCCGTGCTTCCGCTGCCCGGGTCAATAGCGTGCTGCCTCGATAGTGGGCAGCAGCCATGCATGTGGTCCGGTGCGCGCCCGGCGATCATTCGCCTCTCTGTGCAAGCCCGCTGGCGCCTCGTGGCCTGCGCAGGATGATGGATGCAGCAGCAAGATTGAGGGCGACGCACAGCCCCAGTGCGGCGCCGTAGCCGCCGGTCGCGTCGCGGACGATGCCCAGCAGCCCGGGGCCGAAGGCGTACGTGAATTGCCCGATGCCCGTCGACAGCCCGATGAGCATGGCGAAAGACCCTGCCGGGAACTCGCTTTGCACGATCAGGGAGGGAAAGGTGATGACATTGCCCACCGAGAACCCGTAGACGGCGCATGCAACGAGCAGCGTTACGGGATCATTGGTCTGCGTCATCACGGCCAGCGCTGCGGCCTGGCTCGCGAGCGAGACGGCGCTGGCTATGCGCTGGTTGATCCATCCCGACAGGGCGCCGAGCAAGAGCCGTCCGACAATGGCCATGCTGCTTGTCACAGCGACGGCCACACCTGCCGTGTAGCGGCCGATCGCCGGTTCCAGGAATGCGATCTGGTGCACCAGGAAACCCGCCTGGGAGGTGATGGCCAGCGCAAACGTGCCGCACACGTTCCAGAAGGCCAGGGTGCGCAGGGCCGAGGCGCGCGTCCAGGCGCGGTCGGGTGCGGCGGCCTCGCGCGGCGAATGGCTCCCTTGCGGCGTTTCGTTGCGGGGGATGGCCGCCCCCAGCACGCTGGTCGCCAGCGGGAGCATCAGCACGAGGATCAGAACCGCTCCGGTCAGCGCAGCCGTCGTGAAACTGGTAGCGCCGGCGAGGAAGACCAGGGCTGGGACGATGACGATGCCTCCGAAGCTCGCGCCATTCAGAGCCAGGCTGATGGCAAGCCCCCGCTTCTGCTCGAACCAGAGGCCGAGGATGATGTTGATGGCGCCCAGGCTCATCGTGGCCCATGCGAGCGACATCACCATGTAGGCTGCAACGAGCTGCCAGGGATGGTCGATGAAGGGCAGGGCCGCCACTGCGCCGGCGAGCGCCAGGGTGCCCGCGATCACGCACGCGCGCACGCTCAGGATGCGCATGGCATCGCTGATGAAGACCACCAGCACCGCGCTCAGGATGTAGTAGAGTGTGGTGGCGCTGCCGATCAGTGACGCCGGCCAGCCATGGCGGCGATGCAGCTCCGCCAGGTAGAAGCCGTGGCCATAGAAGCCGAAGCCCCAGATCAAGGTAGCCATCACGAAGCAGACGCCCACCACGCGCCAGCCGCGATAGCGGATGGAGGCTTCGCTCGCCGCCGCTGCTTCACGCTTCTCGACCCCGCCGTTCCCGTTCGTGTCCCGCATCTCAGAACCGCAACTCCTGTTTCAGGGCAGGCGCGACGAACACAGGCTAGCAGCTTGACCCTCATCTATAGTTTGCTAATTTGCAAACTGTGAAGGAAGGCCCCGACATATCACGCATCGCCGCGCTCATCGGCAATCCGGCTTGCGCCAACATGCTGATGGCACTCATGCCCGGCCCGGCGCTGACCGTCACGGAGCTGGCCGGCGAGGCGGGGCTCGGGTTGCCGGCTGTCAGCAGCTACCTGAGCCGGCTCGAGCACGCGCGCCTCGTGGCCGTCGAGCGGCAGGGGCGCCACCGCTACTTCCGGCTGGCGAATGCCGATGTCGTCACCGCGCTCGAGGGCCTGCTGCCTCTGGCGGCGCGCGCCGGCCACATTCGTGCGCGCCTGGGCCCACGCGATCCGGACCTCAAGCGTGCGCGCTCCTGCTACGATCATCTGGCCGGAGCTCTGGCGGTGCAAATTTTCGACAGCCTCGTGAAGCGCGGCTTGCTCGCCCAGAAGGGCGAGACGGTCCACGCGACGGAACGGGGGCGCCGCTTCTTCGCGCAACGCGGCATCGAGCTGAACGCGATTGGAGGCGGACGCAGGCCCTTGTGTGCCACGTGCCTCGACTGGAGCGAACGGCGCTCCCATCTGCGCGGCGCTCTCGGCGCATCCCTGTTCCAGCGCATGCTGGTGGAGAAATGGGCAGCGCGCTCGCGCGGCTCGCGCGTGGTGCGCTTCTCGCGCGACGGGGAGGCAAAAATTCTCGCGTGGCTCGCGGTGTGAAACTGCCGGCCTACGTGCCGTCTGCTCCTTCCGCGCGGCAGACAACTGGCCGACCTCGACGGCCGGGCGTATGTAGTCTGCAACAAGGTCGAATCCCGGAGGGAGAGATACCATGCCCGACGATCGCCTCTCCGCTATCGCCGAGCGCCTGCTGGCGGCGCGACGACAAGGCACGCGCATTGCCCTCGACGGGCCGGAGCTGCCGGCCGATTTCGAGGAGGGTTTCGCCATCCAGGAGAAAGTGGTGGCGGGCCTGGCCTCGCCGATCATCGGCTGGAAGGTGATGGCGGTGCCGCAGGGACCGGTCATCTTCGCGCCGATCCTGGGGGCGGACGAAGTCAAGGACGGCGGCGCGTGGGACGTCGCGGGGCCGGAGCCGGCCGGCATCGAGCTCGAGATCGCCTTCCGCATCGGCCGCGACGTGGCTGCCGGTGCGACGGAGCAGCAGGTGCTGGCGGCCGTCGAGAGCGCGCATGTCGTGTTCGAGCTGTGCCAGAGCCGATTGACGGATCCCGGCAAGCACCCGCGCCATGTCGTGCTTGCGGACTGCATCTCCAACGCCGGCCTGGTCGTCGGGTCGCAAATCCTCAACTGGCGCAGCGAGCATCTTGCAGACCGCGCCGGCCGCCTGCTCGTCGATGGCAGGGTTCATGTCGAGGGCAGAAGCGTCGACCCCGTGGCCGCCCTGCTGATGCTGCCGCCGGCGCTCGCTGCGCGCGGCAAGATGCTGACGGCCGGCCAGATCGTCATCACCGGCAGTCTCATCGGCATGAACTGGCTGACCGGACACCACGCCCTCGAGGGCAGCATCGACGGACTGGGCCGCGTGTCACTCGATCTGGCGGCGGCCTGAGGCCGGCGAGGCCTCGACGGTTCAGCCTCTGGCACCCGAGAAGGGCCAGCTGCCCACGCCGCTGGCGGTGACGGTGCCGGAGATCTTGTCGCCCGCAACCGATGCCTTGAACTCGAGAGTCAGGGGCATGGGATTGGTGATGTCCACCTTGAAGCTCGCGTCATTGCCCGCCGAGCGGCCGTCGTAAAGGTCGGTGGACTGGCCTTCCTCGGCGGTCACCTTGCCGGTGAGGTTGCCACCGGCGCTCTTGAGCGCCAGTGTCGATCTGCGCTCGCCGATCGGTGTCTGCATCGACAGTTTCCAGGTGCCGTCAACGGACATCTGTCTCTCCCTGCGGACTGCATCCCGCGCGGCGCATGAGCATGCCGCCGCGCGCCACGCGAGCTTGCGGGAGTGGAGCCGGTCTAGCAACCGATTTCTGCCCGCGCACGGTCGCGCGGTGCCCCCAGACGGCGGCGGCCGGCTTGCGGACCTCGACACGGGAGCTAGGCGGCGGACCGCAGAGCCACCGCCGCCCGGTCGCGGCCAAACAGCATGCGCCGCTCGAAGAAGGTCGAGCGAAAGAACGGATAGCGTTGCGGCACGCGCTCGCGGGCCATCGCGTAGTCGACCGCCATCAGGCTGATCGGCTTGGCCAGCGAGGGATAGTGCCGCGGATCGCAGATCAGCCGGTGACCGAACACCCGGCGGTAGAAGGCCTGGTGTTCGGCGCGCACAGTGGCCAGAAGCAAGCCAGTCTGGAAATACTCCGAGGCCAGCCAGGCCAGGCGCGTCGTCACATAGCAGAGCTCGGGATAGCGCCGCGAGGCCACACGATCGACAACGAAGCGGGTCGGATCGACGATTGTCTTGCCGGCGTCGATCTCGGGATCGAGCAAGTCAGCAAAGACATTGAGGGCCGGCAGGTCTCGCGCCTGTCGCGTCGCAACGTGCATGCGAATGGAGCTGGCCAGCTCGCCGTCGACATACACCCCGAAAATCCAGGCGTTGGGGGTATCGTCCAGCGGGTCGGCGAACCGCTCCTGGCTGTTGGCTGCGATCGCACCCTCGCGCAAATACGCGAAATACCGCAGCCGGAATATCGCCTCACGATCTTCGGGAGTTTCAATCCGCCGGTAATCCACTCGCTCCAAAAGTTCCAGAACTCTGTCCGATAAGTTTTTACCCGGCATAACCGGTGCCGGCACCGCCGTTAACGCAACCATTATCAATGATCCTACAACTGCCCACCGCAATCGTAAGGTTAACATGCCATTAAATCTGGTAAAGCGCAATTCGAGGCGCCAGCGAAAAACCCGAAAAACAGGGTTAAGCCCTGGTTAACTCGCGGTCTCATTCGGTACGAGTATGCGTACAGTCCTATATAGGATTGCCCTGCCGTCGGCCCGTCGGCGAGCACGGCGCGGTGACCTGAGGTCTAACAGGAGAAGCATTGGTTCATTTTGGCACGATAGTATGAGTTGTGGTTGCAAAGCGGCCGGATCTCGACCGGCTAACGCGTTGAACGAAATTTATATGATTTAGCGCAACCTCGCATTCATTCGCGAGCGGCGGAGTGTGATGATGAGGTTCTGGGAGCGGCGTCCGACGCCGACCGACAAGGCCCAGCCCTTGCCGTCCGAGATTTATTTCTCGCTGGTCGACGCCCTGTTCGACGACACCCGCAGCCTGTTCGTCGGCTCGCTTGCGGCTTCGATCACCGCGCTTATCAGCGCTATCAAGACGGGGGAGCAGGCGCTCTACCTGTGCACCGTCGCCATCGTCATTGTCACCTGCATGCGTGCGTTGGATGTGCATGCCTACGCGCGGCGCCGGCCTCTGATCACGTCGGTGGAGGAGGCGCGTCGCTGGGAGTTGCGCTACGTCGTCGGGGCTTCGGCGCACGTTGCGCTGCTGGGCACATGGTGCCTGGTCGCGTTTGCCAAGACGTCCGATCCGTTCGTGCAGATCCTCAGCTTCTCGCTGACTATCGCCTACATGATCGGCATCTCCGGGCGGAACTTCGCCAGCAACCGGCTGGTAACGGCGCAAGTGGTGAGCGCGGGCATACCGATGACCTTGGCGTTGGCCTGGGTCGGCGGCGAGTACTACACCATCTTCGCCTTCGTGCTGGTGCCGTTCTTCGCATCGCTGAAGTTCATCTCCGATCGGCTGCGCCACGTTCTGCTCAACGCGGTGGTGGCCGGCCGCAACGTAAGCCTGCTGGCCGAGCGTTTCGACACCGCCCTCAACAACATGCCGCACGGACTGTGCATGTTCGACGTCGAGCGCCGGGCGGTGGTGGTGAACAGCAAGCTGCGCGAGTTCCTGGCCCTGCCGGACGACATCGCCGGCACCCGTGCCTCGTTGCGGGATGTCGTCGAGATGTGCGTCGCTCGCGGCAGCCTGTCGCGCGCCAATGCCGAGCGATTGGCGCTGGAGCTGGAGGGCGCTCTGACGGCCGAGACGGACCGGGAGCTGTTCCTGGAGACCGAGCGCGGCCGCACCATTGCCCTTGGGTCCCATCCGTTGGCGCACGGGGGCAACATCGTCCTGTTCGAGGACATCACCGACCGCAAGATGGCAGAGGCCAAGATCCATCAGCTCGCCCGCTACGACTCGCTGACGGGGCTGCCCAACCGCGCCCTCTTCCGCGAGCAGATGGACGCTTGCGTCGCCAACCTGCGCCGGCGCGGACCGTTCGCCATCCACTTCATCGACCTCGACGAGTTCAAGGAGGTCAATGACACGCTAGGGCACACCTGCGGCGACGAGCTGCTGTGCGCCGCCGCCGACCGGCTGCGCGGCGTCGTGCGCAGCTCGGACGTGGTCGCCCGCTTCGGCGGCGACGAATTCGTGGTCCTGCAGCACCCGCTCGGCCATTCGCGGGAGGCCGCGACCCTTGCCGAGCGCCTCGTGGCCGAGCTCGGCGCCCCCTACCAGATCAGCGGCAACGAGGTGGTCGTGGGCGCCAGCGTCGGCATCGCCCTTGCGCCGCGCGACGGCAGCGATGCGGACCTGCTGCTCAAGAACGCCGACATGGCGCTCTATCGCGCCAAGTCGGACGGCCGCCGTGCCTGGCGCTTCTTCGAGCAGGGCATGGATGTGATGGCGCAAGCGCGGCGAAACCTGCAACTGGACTTGCGCAGCGCGCTTGCTTCGAATGCGTTCACGCTGCACTACCAGCCGCTGGTCAACCTGCACACGAACCGGATCTCGACCTGCGAAGCGCTGTTGCGCTGGCCGCATCCCGTGCGCGGCATGGTTTCCCCGGCCGAGTTCATTCCCGTCGCCGAGGAGATGGGCCTGATCGTCGAGATCGGCAACCTGGTGCTGCGCGAGGCCTGCCGGGAATGCGCCAAATGGCCAGACGACGTGCGCGTGGCCGTCAACATGTCGCCGATACAATTCAGGCGTGGAAACGTCACCGAGGTCGTGCGCGAAGCGTTGGCGGAAGCCAGACTTCCGGCCAACCGGCTGGAGATCGAAATCACCGAATCAGTTTTCCTGAACGACACGGCCATGACGAAGCACTGGCTGGACGAGTTGCGCGAGATGGGTGTCAGCGTCTCGCTCGACGATTTCGGCACCGGCTATTCGAGCCTGAGCTATCTGCACAACTACCCGCTCAGCAAGGTCAAGATCGACCGCTCCTTCCTGCAGGGGGTCGACACGAGCGACCGGTCGCTGAACCTGCTGCGCAGCGTCGCCCGCCTCAGTGCGGACCTGGGCATGTCCGTTGCCGTGGAGGGCATCGAGACGGAGGAGCAGCTTGCCCTCATCCTCCGCGAGTCGAGCGTGGACGAGGTGCAGGGTTTCCTCATCGGCATGCCGGTGCCGAGCAGCGCCGTCCGCGAGCTGCTGTTTGCGCCGCCGATGCGCTTGAACAAGGTTGCCTAGCACGTAACAACGTTTTCCGAGGCAAAAACAGCGGCGGGGGAGAAGCCTCCCCCGCCGCCGCGCTCATGGCCGTTGCCGCTGGTGCGGCCGGCTATTCCCATTTCGGATCGTAGGTTCGCAGGCGCTGCCCCGACGTGTCGTGGATGACGGACTCGATCTCGCTGCGCGCGATGCCGATATCGGCAAGCGTGCGGTCGTCCAGACTGCGCAGGATGAACGTGCTGGTCCGCTGCGCCCTGCGCGCCCAATACTGCTGCCAGGCATCCTTGACGACCTGCTTCAAATCGCGGGTCGGGTGCCGCAGCTCACTCCCATGAGAGCTGGCACATAGCGTGCCCGTGCCGTTGGTCATGATCGCCTCCTGGTTCGGTGGGCTCAGTGGGTTGTGCCGCAGGCGGCAATGCTCGCTTGGGTTGCGCGCACCGGAGTGGCCCCGCGCCGGCGGAACAGCCGCGCAAAGAACTGACGGAGGGCCCGTTGGCGCTCTCGATGAGCGCGCTCGATGATCTCACGGACGGCCTCGGGAGTGAGGCCCCCATAACCGGCCAAGGGCTCATTGATCATTTGAGTATTCCTCATTGTTGTGTTCTGCCGTGCATAACGAATATGTTGATTTAGGCGGGAGAACAAACGACAATATCTCTCTCCTTGAGTGAGAAAAGCTAATGTCTACGCGCCGTCCGATGCCGCCGCTGAATGCGCTCCGCGCGTTCGAGGCGACCGCCCGTCATCGCAGCTTTTCCAAGGCCGCCGACGAGCTGCACGTGACGCCGGCGGCCCTCAGCCACCAGATCCGGGGCCTGGAGGACCTTCTCGGCCTGAAGCTGTTCCTTCGCCGTGCGCGTGCCATCGAGCTCACCGACGCCGCTCGGCTCATCTACCCCGGCATCCGCACCGGCTTCGAGCACTTGCGCGCCGCCGTCGAGCAGCTCGATCGCGCCCGTCAGGACCGAATTCTGGTGGTCAGCGCGTCGCCCGGGCTCACCGCCAAGTGGCTGGTGCCGCGCATCTACCGCTTCCTCGAGAAGCATCCCGACATCGACACGCGCATCTCCGCCAGCAGCGGCTTCTCCGACTTCGTCACCGACGGCGTCGATGTCGGCATCCGGCTGAGCTCAGGCGCGCATCCCGAGCTTCATGTCGAGAAGCTCAGCGATGAATCGATGCTGCCGTTGTGCAGCCCGCGACTGCTCGATGGAGACCAGCCGCTGCGCTCCGCACACGATTTGCCGCGCTTTCCCCTCATCCAGATCGATCTGCCGGGATTGGTGCCGACGTGGGACGACTGGCTCAGGGCGGTCGGCGTCGATGGCATCGATACCTCGCGCGGATTGCGTCTCAACGTTGCCGACCACGCGCTGGACGCGGCAAGCGAGGGTGCAGGCGTGGTTCTGGGCTACAAGCTGGTTGCCTCGCGCGATATCACGCTCGGCCGGCTGGTGTCGCCCTTCGGGCCTGAGCTGCCCCTGGCGGGCCGCTCCTACCACTTCGTCTGCGCCCGCGGGCAGGAGCGCAGGCCGGCCGTCAAGGCCTTCCGCGACTGGCTGTTCGCGGAGATTGCCGAGACATTTGCTGCCCTGCCGCCCGCTGCCGCGATTGGCACGTTCAACCTCGCCATACATTCCGCAGGCCCCGCCACGACGGCATCGGTGCAGCGTGGAGCAGCCTCGAAGCGGCGGAGCGCCCGCGTGCACGGCAGCTAAGCGTCGATGACACTCGCAGCCGGGCTGCACGAAAAACGCGGCTCGTTCGAGAGGTGCTCAATAGGTGCGCGGCATGCCGAGCACGTGCTGGGCGATGTAGGCCAGGATCATGTTGGTGGAGATGGGCGCCGTCTGATAGAGGCGCGTCTCGCGCCATTTGCGCTCGATGCCATACTCGCGCGCGAAGCCGAAGCCACCGAACGTCTGCAGACAGGCCTCCGCCGCTTTCCAGGCCGCATCGGCCGCTAGCATCTTGCCCATGTTGGCCTCGGCGCCGCACTCACGCTCCCCCTCGAATAGGGCAGCCGCCTTCTTGACCACCAGCTCGGCCGCGACCAGGTCCGCGTGCGCGCGAGCGATGGGGAAGGCGACGCCCTGGTTCTGGCCGATCGGCCTCCCGAACACGACCCGCTCCTTGGCGTAATCCGCGGCACGTCGGATGAAGAACTTGGCGTCGCCCAGGCTTTCCGAAGCGATGAGAATGCGTTCGGCGTTCATGCTGTCGACGATGTACTTGAAGCCCTGGCCTTCGACCCCGATCAAGTTCTCCGCCGGCACCTCGAGATTGTCGAAGAACACCTCGCAGGTGTTGTGGTTGATCATGGCGTCGATCTTCTTGATCTCGACACCGCGGCCCTTCGCCTCGCGCAGATCGACGAGGAAGACCGACAGACCCTCGGAGCGCTTGCGCACCTTGTCCGGCGGCGTCGTGCGCGCGAGCAGCAGCATGAGGTCGGAGTGCAGCACGCGCGAGGTCCACACCTTCTGGCCGTTGACGACGTAGCGGTCGTTGCCCTTCTTGTCGGCACGGGTCTTGAGCTGGGTGGTGTCGGAGCCCGTGGTCGGCTCGGTGACGCCGAAGGCCTGCAGCCGCAGCTTTCCGGAAGCGATGCCGGGCAAGTATCGCTGTTTCTGGGAGGCGTTGCCGTGCCTGAGCACGGTGCCCATGGTGTACATCTGGGCGTGGCAGGCGGCGGCGTTGCAGCCCTGCTCGTGGATCGTCTCCAGGATCGCACAGCCGGCCGAGATCGGCAGGCCGGAGCCGCCGTACTCCTCCGGAATGAGCGCACCGAGATAGCCGGCCTCCGTCAGCGCGTTCACGAACTCGGTGGGGTAGGCGCTCTCGTGGTCGAGCTTCACCCAGTAGGCATTGGGAAAACGCTCGCACACGTGGCGGACACCTTCGCGGATGTCTTCCCAGCCGGCCTCGAGGGGAATGGCGACGCCTTCGCTGCTTTTGCTCATGGGTGAGGTTTCCGATGGGTGGCCCTACCGGCCCTTGTAGCGCGGCTTGCGTTTCTCGTTGAAGGCATTGATGCCTTCCTGGCGGTCTTCGGTGCCGACGGTGCGGTTGTAGGCCTCGATCTCGAAGGCATAGCCCGTCGTGCGGTCGAGATCGGTCGCCTTGTCGATGGCTTTCTTGGCCTGGCGCACGGAGATGGGTGCGTTGGCGGCGATCCGGCGCGCCGTGACCATCACCTCCTCCATCAGCTTGTCGTCGGGGCAGACCTTGTTGACCATGCCCCATTCGCGGGCCTGCTGGGCATCGAATGGCGTGCCCGTCAGGATCAATTCCTTGGCCCGCCGCACGCCGACGGCGCGGGGCAGGTTTTGCGTACCGCAGGCCCCCGGCAGGATGCCCAGCGTCACCTCCGTCAGCGCGAAACGCGCCGATTGGGCGGCGTAGACGAAGTCGCTCGCCAGAGCCAGCTCCATGCCACCGGCATAGGCCGCGCCGTTGACCGCGGCGATGATCGGGATGGGGCAGTCGTGCATGGCCCGCACCAACTGCTCGACGATCGCGTGCTGGCGGCGCCATGCGGCATCGGTCATTCCCTTGCGCTCGCGCAGGTCCCCACCGCTGCAGAAGGCGCCGTCGGCTCCCGTCAGCACGAGGCAGGCGGCAGCGTCGTGATCGACGTAAAAGCCGGCGAAGCAGTCGCGCAGATCGGTCATCATCTGCGTATTCATGGCGTTGCGCACCTCGGGCCGGTTCATCGTAATGATGCCTACCCGGTCGTCGCCGATGGCGATCTTCAAGGTTTGAAAGTTCATGTCCGTTCATCCGTCTGGCGTGCGGGCCATCATTCCCGAACGTGACGCCGGCGCCAACCCCCGCGTCACGCGCAGGCGCGCTGCGCCACGCCATGCCACGTGAAGGCGGCTGCTCCGCGCAGGCTCGGATCGAAAGCGCAGGGCTTGGGTTGCGGCTCAATACCGGTAGTGGTCGCCCTTGAACGGTCCCTGCTCGGGCACGCCGATGTAGGCGGCCTGGTCCGGCCGCAGCCTGGTCAGCCTGGCGCCGATTTTCGCCAGATGCAGCCGCGCGACCTTCTCGTCCAGATGCTTGGGCAGCGTGTAGACCTTCTTCTCGTACTTGCCTGGGTTCGTGAACAGCTCGATCTGCGCCAGCGTCTGGTTGGTGAAGGAGGCCGACATCACGAACGAGGGATGGCCCATGGCATTGCCGAGGTTGACAAGGCGCCCCTCGGACAGCAGCACGATGCGCTTGCCATCGGGGAAGGTGATTTCGTCCACCTGCGGCTTGATGTTGTTCCACTTCAGGTTCTTGAGCGACGCGACCTGGATCTCGTTGTCGAAGTGGCCGATGTTGCACACGATGGCGCGGTCCTTCATGGCGCGCATGTGCTCGATGGTGATGAC
>DATFCC010000057.1:0-3777 GCA_035253505.1 Hyphomicrobiaceae bacterium | reverse complement strand
ACGGCCGGCAATGCGAGCGGCATCAATGACGGTGCGGCCGCGCTGGTGCTGATGACCGCTGAGGATGCGGCGAAGCGCAATGCCCCGGTGCTGGCGCGCATCGCGGGCTTCGCGACTTGCGGCGTCGATCCGGCGATCATGGGCATCGGCCCGGCGCCGGCCAGCCGCAAGGCGCTGGAGAAGGCCGGCTGGAGCCTCAAGGACCTCGACCTGATCGAGGCCAACGAGGCCTTCGCCGCGCAGGCCTGCGCCGTCAACAAGGGTCTGGGCTGGGATACTGACAAGGTCAACGTCAACGGCGGCGCCATCGCCATCGGCCACCCGATCGGTGCATCCGGCGCGCGCGTGCTCAATACGCTGCTGTTCGAGATGAAGCGGCGCAACGCCAAGAAGGGACTCGCCACGCTGTGCATCGGCGGCGGCATGGGCGTTGCCATGTGCGTGGAGCGCGACTGACGTCCGCGCGCACGCGCGTTTGTGCAGTGCGGTTTAACATGATCCTCGGCCGGCTTTCGCCCGGCCGAGGATTTCATTTAGCCTTAACGGGCTAGATGGGAGGAAACGAGAAATGGCAAGGGTTGCGGTCGTCACCGGAGGGACCCGCGGCATCGGGCACGCGATTTCCACGGCACTCAAGTACAAGGGTTGCCGGGTGGCAGCCAATTATGGCGGCAACGACACGGCGGCGCGTCAGTTCCAGACCGAGACCGGCATCCCCGTCTACAAGTTCGACGTCGCCGACTACGCCGCCTGCCAGGAAGGCGTCGCACGCATCACGCGTGACCTCGGCCCCATCGACATCCTCGTCAACAACGCCGGCATCACGCGCGATGCCGTGCTCCACCGCATGACCAAGGAAGCGTGGGACGCGGTGATGCACACCAACCTCGATTCGGTGTTCAACATGACCCGCCTCGTCATCGAGGGCATGCGCTCGCGCAGCTTCGGGCGGGTGATCAACATCTCGTCCATCAACGGCCGCAAGGGCCAGTTCGGTCAGGCAAACTATTCCGCCGCCAAGGCGGCGCTGCTCGGCTTCACCAAGGCGGTGGCACAGGAATCGGCCGCGCGCGGCATCACGGTCAACGTGATTGCGCCGGGCTACATCGCCACGGACATGGTCAAGGCCATGCCGCAGGAGGTGCTGGAGACGAAGGTCATCCCGCTGATTCCGATCGGCCGGCTGGGCACCTCGGAGGACATCGCCCGGTGCGTGGCGTTTCTTGCCAGCGACGATGCCGGCTTTATCACCGGCGCCTGCCTCGACGCCAACGGCGGCCAGTACATGGCGTAGGAGCAACGGGCTGAAGCAGACATCTGGCGGAGCGGCGGGCCAACGGGGTCAGACCCCTTGGCGTCACGTCGCAACAAGATCACCAGCAGGTCAGCAAGGGGTCTGACCCCCGCTGCTAGGGCAAGGCGTCTGATCCCGGTTGGAGGGAGCCTCTCATGCGCATCATCGATCATGAGGCCCAGTCGCGCGAGGAGTGGCGCCCGGGCGTCATGACGCGCATGCAGGTATCGGCCGTGACGGGCTCCGTGCAGCTCTGCGTGTTCCAGCAGTGGTGCGATCCCGGCAAGGGCGCGCCGACGCACCTGCACGCCGTGGAGGAGATCCTGACCATCCTCGACGGCGAGGCGGAGGTCTGGCTGGAAGACGAGCGCCAACAATTGACAAAGGGTCAGTCGATGCTGGTGCCGGCCGGCCGCAAGCACGGCTTCCGCAACACGGGCACCGGCACGCTGCACGTGCAGGCGACGCTGGCCGCTCCCATCTTCGAGGCGTCGTTCGACGACGTGCGCGAGGTGTCGCGCCGCTGGGTGCCGGACAGATAGAGTGCAATAGGCGGCAGCCGTATTGCACCGATCTCGGATGACCGAAGAGAAGAGAGGTGCAAATACGCTTCGCTATTGCACCCTACGCCCCGCGCAGCGCGCGCAGGACGCGTTCGGGCGTCATCGGCATGCGGGTGAGGCGGACACCGGTGGCGCGAGCGATGGCGTTGGCGACGCAGGCCGCGGGCGGCACGATCGGCACCTCGCCGACGCCGCGCACGCCGTAAGGCACGTTGGGCACCGGCGTCTCGACGATCACGCAGTCGATCCTTGGCACGTCGAGCGCGGTCGGCATGCGGTAGTCGAGCAGGCTGGCGTTGCGCAGCCGGCCGTCGGGGCCGTAGTCGAAGCCCTCGGTCAGCGCCCAGCCGAGACCCTGCACGACGCTGCCCTCCATCTGCCCTTCGACGGCGGCGGGATTGAGGGCCAGCCCGACATCCTGGAAGGCGGTATAGCGCAGCACGGTCACCTGGCCTGTGCCGGTGTCAACCTCCACGTCGCAAACGTGCGCGCCGATCTCCACGCCCAGCGGCAGCTTGGTTGACACGCCGCGGCCGATGACGGCGCCGTCGGTCAGCGTCGCCTGCATCAGCTCGGCGAGGGATATGGCCGCACCACCGGCCTGGCGCGAACGGAAAACCCCACGCGTGTAGTCGACGCCCTCGACGCGGCACTGCAGCTTCTCGGCGGCACGGGCTGCAAGCTGGCCGAGAGCGTCACGGCTAGCCTCCACCAGCGCTGCCGTCATCGTGCGCGCGACGCGGCTGCCGGCGGCGCCGTCGCTGTAGCCGACCGACTTGGTATCGCCAGTTGCAATGTGGACGTCGCCGATGGGCAGGCCGAACTCCTCCGCCACCACCTGCGCCATGGTGGTGCGCGTGCCGGAAAGGTCGACGGCGCCCATGGTCACCATCGGCCGGCCGTCGCCGGCAATCGTGATGTGACCCGCCGATGTCATGGACGTGCCCCGCCAGTAGCCGAGCGCCAGGCCGCGCCCGCGCGGGAAGCGGCCCTGCGGCAGCGGATCGGTCCAGCAGGGATGGGCGGCTACGCGGTCGAGAATGGTGGTCAGGCCGATGGACGGGAACGGCGTGCCGATCGGCATCAGGCTGCCGGTGGCGGAGGCGTTGCGCCTGCGAAATTCCAGGGGGTCCATGTCCAGGCGCTGACACAGCGCGTCCATGGCCTGCTCCATGGCGAACGCGGCCTGGATGCCGCCGGGGCCGCGATAGGCCTCCGTGCGCGGCTTGTTGGTGACGATGTCGAAACCCTGCAGGTCGAGGTTGGGGCATTGGTAGAGTGCCGCCGAGGCCTGCATCACCAGCGACGGGGACAGACCCGGCAGCCCGCCGGCGTCCAGGCGGTAGGTGCCTTCGATGGCGGTGAGCTTGCCATCGCCGCCCGCGCCGACGGCGATGTCGATCATGGCCGCGGCCGGGGGCCCGCTGCCACCCTGCAGCACCTCCTCGCGCGTCAGCAGCAACTTCACCGGCCGACCGCACTTCTGCGCGAGCCGCACGGCCACGGCCTCGCCGTGGATGGCGATCTTGCCGCCAAAACCGCCGCCGATCTCCAGCGGCACCACCTTGAGCTGGGACTGCGGCATGCCCAGCATGCGCGCGATCATCAGCTCGGCGGTGAATTGGCCCTGCGTAGAGGCATACACCGTGGCGAACCCGTTGGCATCGACCTGCGCCACCGTCACCTGCGGCTCGAGGTAGCCCTGATGCGCGGTATCCACCTCGACGCTCACGCGCGCGGTGGCGGGCGCCTCCTGCAGAGCGCGCGTGGCGTCGCCGCGCGCAATCACCGTGCGCGAGCACACGTTGCTCGGTGCGCGCGGGCGCGGCTCGATGCCCTTGGTGACGACGTGCTCGTGCAGCACCGGCGCGTCGGCCGCCATCGCCGCCTTTATCGTGAGCACCGGCGGCAGCACCTCGT
>DATFCC010000056.1:0-4912 GCA_035253505.1 Hyphomicrobiaceae bacterium | reverse complement strand
AACGCCGTGCTGCCCAAGAATGCCGTCACTGGCCACGACTATCGCGGCATCAACATCCTGTCGCTGTGGGTGACGGCGCTGGAGCGCGGCTACGAGGCGGGACTGTTCGCCACCTACAAGCAGTGGGCCGCCATCGGCGCCCAAGTGCGCCAGGGCGAAAGCGCCGCGCCGATCGTGTTCTATCGCCAGCTTGAGATCGCCAGACAGAACGACGATCCCGCGCAGGAAGGCGAGACCGAGACCGTGCGCATGGCGCGCGGCTATTGGGTGTTCGCCGCCGAGCAGGTCGACGGCTTCACGGCACCGGGCGCGTTGCCGGGCAATCCCATCGCGCGCCTCGCCGCCGCCGATGCCTACGTCAGCGCCACCGGCGCCCACGTGATCGTCGGCGGCACACGCGCCTGCTATCGCCCAGCCACCGATACCATCCACATGCCCGACGAGGCCCGCTTCCTCGACGGCGACGGACGCACGCGCTCGGAAGCCTACTACAGCGTGCTCGGCCACGAGTTGGTGCACTGGAGCGGCGCCGATACCCGGCTCAAGCGCACGCTCGGCAAGCGCTTCGGCGATGATGCCTACGCCATGGAGGAATGCTGCGCCGAGATCGGTGCGGCGTTCCTGTGCGCCCGCCTCGGCATCGCGCACGAGCCGCACCCGGATCATGCCCGCTACGTGCATCACTGGCTCAAGGTCATGAAGGAGGACGCGCGCGCCATCTTCGCCGCCGCCGCCCGCGCCCAGGAGGCCGTCACCTATCTCGACGGCCTGCAGAGCCCGACCACACAGCAATCCGCCGCCTGACCGAAGGAGGGACCCCATGCTCCGCGACCTGCAGCACATCCCGCTCGCTGACCTCAAGGTGTCCAAGCTCAACGTGCGCAAGCACGGGGCCAAGGATATCGACAGCCTCGCCGCCTCCATCGCTGCCGTCGGCATGATTCAGCCGCTGCTGGTGCGCAAGAACTGCGAAGGCTTCGACGTGATCGCCGGACAGCGGCGCTATCTCGCCGCGCGCAAGCTCGCGGGCGCCACGCATACCAATGCCGACCCGCTGCCCTGTATGGTGCTCGGCGAGGACGACGATGCAACCGCCATCGAGGCCTCATTGATCGAGAACGTCGAGCGCCTGCCGATGGACGAGATGGACCAGTTCGAGGCTTTCGCGCGGCTGCGCGCAAAAGGCCTGGACGAGGCTGCAATAGCCAGCCAATTCGGCGTTTCCGGGCAGATCGTCAAACGCCGCTTGGCGCTCGCCAAGCTCAATCCCGACATTCGCCGTCTCTATCGCGCGGGCGAGATCGATGCCGAGACCTTGCGCCTGCTGACACTCGCTACCAGAGAGCGGCAGAAGGCGTGGCTGGCGCTTGCCTCCGACCCGAAGCAAGACCCGCCGCCGCGCTGGCAGCTCAAGGCGTGGTTGCTGGGCGGCGCCGAGATCGCCACCAGCGCCGCGCTGTTCGACGAGGCGCAGTACGATGGCGCCATCGTCGCCGACCTGTTCGGCGAGCAGCGCTACTTCGCCGACCCGGATGCGTTTTGGCGCTCGCAGAACGCCGCCATCGCCGATACCCGCGACAAGCTGCTGGCGTCGGGATGGGCACACGTGCACGTGCTGGAGCCCGGCACGCATCTCGATGCTTGGGACTACGACAGCGCTACCAAGGCCGACGGCGGCGCCGTCTACATCGAGGTCGAGGACGATGGCCATGTCACCATCCGCAAGGGCCTGCGTCCCAAGCGCAAACGTGCGCGCAAGGATGAGCGAAGCGCCAGCGCGCCCGACGCGCAGAATGCGGCAGCGGAGCGGCCGGAGATGACGCAGGCGCTCGCCAGCTACGTCGATCTTGTGCGCCACAGCACTGTGCGGCTCGCCGTCGCCAGGACGCCGAAGGTGGCGCTGCGCCTGCTGCTCGCGCACCTCATCGGCGGCGGCAAGTGGTGGAAGGTCGGTTGCGAGTCGCAGACGCCGCACAGCGAGAGCATCGGCGGCGCCATCGCCGCGCTGCCGACGCACACGGCGTTTGTCGCGCTACGCGACGAGGTGGCCTGTCTGCTGGGCTTTGATGATGCGGGCGCGCTGGTCAATCACGATGGAAGTGGCGAGCGCACAGTCGTGGTGTTCGCCAAGCTGCTGGAGATGGCCGACAAGGACGTCAACCGGCTGCTGGCCGTCGTGATGGCCGAGACCCTGGCGGCAGGGACGGCGCTGATCGATACGCTCGGCCAGCAGCTTGCCGTCGATGTCGGCGCCGAGTGGCAGCCCGATGATGTATTCTTCGACCTGCTGCGGGACCGCGAAAGCCTCGGTGGCATGCTGGCCGACATGATCGGCAAGCGCGCGGCCGACAGCTACCTGACCGCCACCGGCACAGCCAAGAAGGACATCATCCGCAAGGCTCTGACCGGCGACGGCCGTAGCAAGGTGACGGGCTGGCTGCCGCGCTACATGGCGTTTCCGCAGGCCGCCTACACGCGGCGGCCGCTGCGATCCGACCGGCCGCTTAGGGCGTGATGGTTTAAGGAATGTAATTTACGCATAGCCATACTAAGCATTGGTCCACCTTTTCAAACTTGTCCCCAGTTTGAAAATGGTGTATTTTGCTTAGTATGGCTAAGCAATTGCATGGAAAGCTAAACCAACTCGAACGCCTGCTCCCCGAGGGGTTGCTGGTCGATGCCGCGTGGCTGAGCCAGCAGGGCTATTCGACGGGTTTGCGCAGCCAGTACGTGGCGGCAGGCTGGCTGCAACAGCCCGTGCGGCGCGTCTATCAACGTCCGCGCGGGCCGCTCGCCTGGCAGCAGGTCGTCATCTCCCTGCAAACCTTGCTCGCGCGCGATTTGGTGGTCGGTGGCCGCACCGCACTCGAGCTGCATGGCTTTGCGCATTACCTCCAGCAGCAGACCACCAGCGTCGCACTGCACGGGCCAAACAAGCCGCCGACCTGGCTCAAGGATCTCGATATCGGCGTCCGTTTTGCCTATCGCAACGATGGCAGGCTGTTCCGCAAACAGCGCGCCTCGACGGCGCCGCACCGGCTCGACGCGGAAGCCCGCGCAAACCCTGCCCGGCCCGACAGCATCACCGTACAGCCCTGGGGGCCATGGCGGTGGCCGCTGATGCTCTCCACGCCCGAGCGCGCCATCCTCGAACTGCTCGATGAGCTCCCCGACCGGGAGACCTTCCACCAGGCCGACATGCTGATGGGAGGCCTGAGCACGCTCAGCCCGACGCGTGTGCAGACGCTGCTCGCCGACTGCCGCAGCGTCAAGGTCAAGCGCCTGTTCTTCTTCTTCGCCGACCGGCACGCCCATGCCTGGCTAAAACGGCTCGACCGCTCCGCCATCGATCTGGGCTCCGGCAAGCGTATGCTGGTGAAAGGCGGCAGGCTGGACGCCAAACACCTGATCACGGTGCCCGAGACCCTCGATGGCGTTCAATGAGAGCTACCGCCGCCAGGTCGCGCTGCTTCTGCGCACGATTCCGTTCATCGCCCAGGAACCGAGCTTCGCCCTCAAAGGCGGCACCGCCATCAACCTGTTTGTCCGCGACCTTCCGAGGTTGTCCGTCGACATCGACCTGACCTACCTGCCGCTGCTGCCGCGCGCCCGATCGTTGGGTGCCATCGACAAGGCCATGCAGCGCATCGCCGCCCGCGTGCAGAAGGCCATCAAAGGCGCGCGCGTTGCGCACGGCACCACCGAGAACGCCGTCAACAAGCTGTTCGTGCGCGAGGCCGGCGTGCAGATCAAGATCGAGGTCACCCCCGTCATGCGCGGCTGCGCCTACGCGGCGGAGCTGCGCGGCGTGTCGCCCGCCGTCGAGGCCGCCTTCGGCTTTGCCGAGATGAAGGTGCTCTCCTTTGCCGACCTCTACGCCGGCAAGATCGTCGCCGCCTTCGACCGGCAGCATCCGCGCGACCTGTTCGACGTCCGCGACCTGCTCGCCAACGAGGGCATCGATGACGGGTTGCGCGCCGCGTTCATCGTCTACCTGCTGAGCCACAACCGGCCCATGGCCGAGGTGCTGGCGGTGCGGCCCAAGGATCTGTCCGCGGAGTTCGTCACCGGTTTCCAGGGCATGACCGCCGAGCCCGTGACGATGGAGGAGCTGATCGGAGCGCGCGCGGCGCTGGTCGAGAGCATCGTCACGAACATGCCGCAGGCACACCGCCGCTTCCTGGTATCGTTCGAGGCCGGCGCACCTGACTGGACACTGCTGGACGTGCCCAGAGCCGATCGGCTGCCCGCCGTGAAATGGCGCCAGCAGAATCTCGCCAAGCTGTCCCGGAACAAGCGCATCGCCCTGGTCGCGCAACTCGAAGCCGTGCTGCAACAGCCCGCCACACCGTCTCAGTTCACGCTGTTTTCCGAGTCCGGAACGCCGAAGACGAAGCGGCGCAAGCGCTGATCGCGTGCGTCGGCGCAGCCGGTTTGCACGCAACTGCACGGGCCTGCACGCGACCTCCCGCGTTTCACCGGGAATCCCAATTCACCCGACACGGTCCTCTCGCGCATCTTGAGGGCAACGGCGCGTTCCTGCGCCGACGGGGGAATTGCCGATGTCGTCGAGCCGCAGCCTCGCTCTGCAAGCCGTCACCGCTGTCACCATCACCATTGCCATCGTGTGGGCTGCCACCCAGTGGGCCGCGTCGATGCTCGGATATCAGCCGGCCCTGGGCGCGGCATGGCTGCAGGTCGGCGGCATTTCCATCCACGCACCGTGGAAGCTGTTCGCCTGGTGGCTCGCCTTTGATGCGCAGGCGCCGGAGGTGTTCCGCCGCGCCGGCCTGCTCGCCCTCGCCGGTGGCATCACACCCGCACTGATCGCCATCGGGGGAGCCGCCTGGCGGAGCCGAGCCGACCAACCCAAGACAACCTACGGCTCGGCCCGCTGGGCGGACTATAAGGA
>DATFCC010000055.1:0-15021 GCA_035253505.1 Hyphomicrobiaceae bacterium | reverse complement strand
GGTCGAGCGCCAGCAGGACATGCTGGCGTCCCGGCGGGGCATTGACGAGCTCGCCGGCGATGGCGGCGCCCGGGGCCATCTTGAGGCGCAGGGTGGCGGTGAAAGTCGAGCCGTGGCCGGGGGCGCTCGCCACGTGGATGTCGCCGCCCATGGCGCGCGCCAGGCGCCGTGAGATAGCGAGCCCGAGCCCGGTTCCGCCCTGGCGACGGCGCACGGCGTCCTCGGCCTGCTCGAACTCGGAGAACAGCGACGGCAGCGTCTCGGCCGCGATGCCGAGCCCGGTGTCCTCGACGGCAATGACGACCCAAAGGTCGTCCGCGTCTCCGTCGGGCTTGCGCGACTGAGACTTGCGCACCGTCACCAGAACGCCGCCCTTGTCGGTGAACTTGATGGCGTTGCCGAGCAGGTTGATCACGATCTGGCGCACGCGCACCTCGTCGCCGAGCAGTGGTCGCGGCAGAGAAGGATCGACGGCCCATCCCAGGTCGATGCCTTTCTCGTAGGCCTTGGGCGCCAGCAGCTCCACCACGCCCTGCACGCACTCGCCGACCGAAAGGGGGGCTTGGTTGAGCTGCAGCTTGTCGGCCTCGATCTTGGAGAAATCCAGGATCTCGTCGATCAGCGTCAGGAGCGTGCGCGCCGAGCGCTCGATGGCATGGGCATAGGTGCGCTGCTCCGCCGACAACTCCGTATCGGTGAGCAGCGAGGTCATGCCGAGGATGCCGTTCATCGGCGTGCGGATCTCGTGGCTCATGGCCGCCAGGAACCGCGACTTGGCGCGGTTGGCGGCCTCCGCCTGCTTGCGAGCGTCGCGCAGGTCGGCCTCGGTGCGCAACCGCTCCGAGATGTCGCGCCCAGAGCACTGCACCTCCGAGATGACCGCGTCGGCACCGGTTACCGCGTGCTCGTCCCACTCGAACCAGCGGGGACCGCGCGCCGTCTCGATCTGCTGGACGTAGCGCTGACGGCGCAGCTCGGAGG
The DNA here is from genome assembly GCA_035253505.1 of Hyphomicrobiaceae bacterium. Taxonomy (GTDB): domain Bacteria; phylum Pseudomonadota; class Alphaproteobacteria; order Rhizobiales; family Hyphomicrobiaceae; genus AWTP1-13. The sequence goes on along the minus strand of DATFCC010000055.1, from coordinate 14,040 downwards.
CGGGTGTGAGCGGATTAGGCGAATCCCCCGCCAGCACGCGAGGGCGGAAAGGGCGGCCCAGCACCATGCCGCGGTCGAGCCCGAACAGGCGGCAGAAGGTTTGGTTGACAAAGGTGAGGCGGCCCTGCTCGTCGCGGCGCAAGATCACGTCAGCCTGGTTGTCCAGCAGGTCGCGGTAGCGCGCCTCGTTCTCGCGCATCTCCCACTGGATGTCCTCCAGCGACTCGAGCCCGCGCTCGATGCGCTCGCCGATGCGCGTGAAGCGCTCGAGCTCGGCGGCCAGGTCGCGCACGCCAGGCGCGGCCCGGCGCGACGACGCCGCGTCGACGGCGTCGCCATTGGTCCGCGCTCTTAGCCAGGTGCGCACGCGACCGGGCAGGGATCGGAGTGGAAACACGCTTGACGCACGCCCGTTTATCGTTGACGCCTTGGAGGGCCAAGCAACCACACGGTTGTTGAGGAACGCTTACAGTCGTCGCCGAAAGGACGGGGTAGTTCGGCCTCCGGGCGAAAGTTCGAGGAGACGCCGAAGGGAGCAGCCAGCAACGGAAAGGTAACCAAGATGGGTCCGCTCGCGGGGTTCCGCATCATCGAGATGGCCGGCATCGGGCCTGCGCCGTTCGCGGCCACGCTGCTGGCCGACATGGGCGCCGAGGTCATCCGCATCGATCGGCAGGAGGCGGCCGACCTGGGCCTTCCGGGCAAGGAGCCCAAGTTCGACGTGCTGCATCGGGGCCGGCGCTCGCTTGCTCTCGACGTCAAGGCCGATGCCGGCCGGGACGTGGTGAAGCGCCTCGCGGCCAAGGCCGATGCGTTGATCGAGGGATTCCGGCCGGGCGTCATGGAGCGGCTGGGCCTCGGGCCCGACGTCCTCTTGGCGGCCAATCCGAAGCTCGTCTACGGGCGCATGACGGGCTTCGGCCAGGATGGCCCGATGGCGCAGGCGGCCGGCCACGACATCAACTACATCGCGCTCGCCGGCGTGCTGCATGCGATCGGCCGCAAGGGCGGAGGCCCGGTGCCACCCCTCAACCTGGTGGGCGACTTCGGCGGCGGCGGCATGTTCCTGGCGTTCGGCGTGCTTTGCGGCCTGCTGGAGACCCAGAGATCCGGAAAAGGCCAGGTCGTGGACGCTGCCATGGTGGATGGCGCGGCCTATCTTGCGGGCGGCATCTACGGGTTGTTCTCCCAGGGTGCGTGGGCCGACGAGCGCGGCGTCAATTTCATCGATTCCGGCGCCCCCTGGTACGACGTCTACCGGACCAAGGACGGCAAGTGGCTGTCGGTCGGGGCCATCGAGAAGCGGTTCTATGCCGAGTTCGTGGAAAAGCTCGGTCTCGCCGATGCCGGCCTGCCCAATCAGCACGACCGCAAAGGCTGGCCCGAGCTGCGCGAGCGCTTCGCCGCCGCCATCGCCGCAAAGACGCGCGAAGAATGGGAGCGCATCTTCGAAGACAGCGATGCCTGCGTCGCACCGGTGCTGTCCATGAGCGAGGTCGAGAAGCACCCGCACAACGTCGCTCGCCGCACCTTCGTGCGCAGGGACGGGGTGCTCCAACCGGGCCCCGCGCCGCGCTTCTCGCGCACCACATGCGAGATGGGCGCCGCCTCCGCTGGCCGCGGTGTCGGCGGCGAGGGCATTCTGCAGGAGTGGGGGTTTGCCGCAGCGGACATCAACGCCCTGAAGAAGGCGGGCGTCGTGGGGATTGGCTAGCAGGCCCCGCGCGAGAGCGGATGGCCGGCCGTGAAATATCCGAGTGCAGCAGGCCCGCGATCTTCACAACCGCCCGCCCGCCGCACTCGGATCACCCCGCACACGCCTCAAGACGCAATATTGTCCTGAAGTTAAGTGTCATCTGGAAATGCAAACATCTGGACCAGAGCTGCCGCCTGCTTTTCCAGGCGACGTCGTGAGATTAGGGGCAGCCCGGACCTCTGACTTACCCCAAATGGGGTAGAGCCCGCACGGCGCGTCCCGCCTGGCCGCACTGGCCGGTGGAGGGATAGGAACGGGCGGGGGCAAGCGCCATCGCAGGCGCAGGCTGGCGCGCTGGCCGCGAACAACCACAGCCGCAAGGCGAACCCCCGTGGCCATATCCGGCATCCCCGAACTCCCAGCCTTTGCCGCGCCGCCATCCCGCCGCGGCAATGTTGACGGGCGCGCGCAAAGCATGCTCGGCTTGGATCATGAAACTGCGCCGCCCGGGCCGGAGTCCACGTTCATGAACCATGCCATCACCCCCGCGCAGCAGGAGATTCGCGAGGCCATTCTCAAGATCTGCACGCGGTTCGGGGACGACTACTGGCTGGCTCGCGACACGGACGGCCAGTTCCCGCAGGAATTCCACAAAGCGCTCGCCGACGCCGGCTGGCTCGGCATTGCCATGCCCGAGGCGCACGGCGGCGCGGGGCTCGGCATCACCGAGGCGGCGATCATGATGCAGGCCATCGCCGAGTCCGGGGCGGGCATGTCCGGCGCCTCGGCCGTGCACATGAACATCTTCGGGCTCAATCCCGTGGTCGTGTTCGGTACCGAGGAGCAGAAGCAGCGCTTCCTGCCGCCGCTGATCGCGGGCAAGGAGAAGGCCTGCTTCGCCGTCACCGAGCCCAACACCGGCCTGGACACGACGCGGCTCAAGACGCGCGCGGTGCGGCACGGCAACGGCTATGCCGTGCACGGCCAGAAGGTGTGGATCTCCACGGCCCAGGTGGCCGAGCGGGTGCTGCTGCTGGCACGCACCACGCCGCTGGAGGAGGTGAAGAAGAAGACCGAAGGCCTGAGCCTCTTCTACACGGCGTTCGACCGCAATTACATCGAGGCGCGCGTCATCGACAAGATGGGCCGCAAGGCCGTCGATTCCAACCAGCTCTTCTTCGATGGCCTGCCGGTGCCGCTGGAGGACCGCATCGGCGAGGAGGGCCGGGGCTTCGAGTACATCCTGCACGGCATGAACCCGGAGCGCATCCTGGTGGCGGCCGAGGCGGTCGGCATCGGCCGCGCGGCGCTGGCAAGGGCCGTGCGCTACGCCAAGGAGCGCGTCGTGTTCGGCCGCCCCATCGGCCAGAACCAAGCCATCCAGCACCCCCTCGCCAAGTGCTGGATGGAGCTGGAGGCAGCCAACCTGATGGTGCTGAAGGCCGCCGCCCTGTGCGACGCCGGCCTGCCCTGCGGGATCGAGGCGAACGCCGCCAAATATCTCGCCGCCGAAGCCGGATTCAAGGCCTGCGAAACCGCCGTCCTCACCCACGGTGGCATGGGCTACGCCAAGGAGTTCCATGTCGAGCGGCTGCTGCGCGAGGTGCTGATCACGCGCATCGCGCCGGTGTCGCGCGAGCTCATCCTGTGCAACATCGCCGAGAGGCAGCTCGGGTTGCCCAAGTCCTATTGACGGCGGTCCGGCAGGACATTCACTGGCCGGCCGCGTCACCGCCCCATCGTCGCCCTGGCATTCCGGGCTCGCGCCCGCTATATGGGCGGCCGCGCGGGCGTGGCGGAACTGGTAGACGCGCGGGACTCAAAATCCCGTTCCCCCTAAAGGAGTGTCGGTTCGATTCCGACCGCCCGCACCACACCCCACCGGCAACGATTGGCCGATTAGTCCTCCGCACCATCGAGGCGCAATGCACAAGAGCGACGTGTCGCATCGCAGGCCGCCACCCTTCGCTTTATCCACCTCACGCGCGGGCTTCAGGATCGCGGCAATGATTGTCTGCCGCGCCGCCGCTTCTGCATGCAGACGAGCTTGAACGCACCCGCCCCTCACATCGCCGACGACACCGCGGCCCGCCTTCCGCTGCCGTTCCGCGAGTTCATCGCCCTGATCGCGCTGCTCATGTCGATGACGGCCATGTCGATCGACATCATGCTGCCGGCGCTTCCGGATATCGGCGCGGCGCTCGGCGTCCGGGATGCCGCCAGCCTTCCCCTGGTCGTCACGATCTTCATGCTGGGCATGGCAATCGGGCAGCTCGTCTGGGGCCCGCTCGCCGACCGCTTCGGCCGGCGCCGCCCGCTGCTCATCGGCCTCGCCCTGTTCGTGCTCGCAACCATCGTGGCCGTGACGACGCAAAGCTTCTCCCAGCTTCTCGCCGCGCGCTTCCTGCAGGGGATCGGTGGTTCCGTGGGGCGCATCATCGTCACCGCGGTCGTGCGTGACCTGTTCGCCGGCCGCCAGATGGCTCGCGTCATGTCGATGGCGATGATGGTGTTCATCCTGGTGCCGATCCTGGCCCCGGCGGTTGGCCAGCTCGTCATCCTCGCCGGAACATGGCGCTGGCTGTTCGCCGTGCTCCTGGCCGCCAGCCTGACCTCGCTGACCTGGGCATGGCTGCGGTTGCCCGAGACGCGGCCGGCGCTGGCAGCCGGTGCACGCCGGCGCACCTTGGCCGAGGCTCTTGTGCTGGTGCTCTGGAACCGCGTGACCCTGGGATACGGCATCGCCACCGGCTTCGTGTTCGGCATCCTGGTGGCCTACATCGCCAGCGCGCAGCAGGTGTTCGGCACCGGCTATGGCCTTGGCAAGCTCTTCCCGTTCGCGTTTGCAGGCGTGGGCTGCGCCATCGCGCTCGCCTCGTTCACGAACTCCCGCCTCGTGCAGCGCCTGGGTATGCGGCGGCTTTCCCACACCGCACTCGTCGCCCATCTGGGCCTCAGCGCGGCGCTGACCCTGCTCGGCAGCATCTTCACCTTGCCGCTCTGGCTGGCGCTTGGCGGCATGGCTGGCTGCTTCTTCCTCTACGGTCTCATCCTGTCCAACTTCAACGCGATCGCCATGCAGCCGATGGGTCAGGCCGCCGGGATGGCGGCGTCCCTGACCGGCTTCTACATGACGACGGCAGGCGCCGTGGCCGGCACGCTGATCGCCCGCCAGTTCGACGGCACCATCCTCCCGCTGTTCACGGGATTTGCCGTGCTCGGGTCGTGCACGCTGCTGTCGGTCTTTCTGGTCGAGGGCCGCGGCGGCCTGTTCCGCGGCGAGTAGGCCGCACGCTCACGGCCACCTTTCGTGTTGTCCCTGCGGAATGCCTCACTCCGCCGCGCGCAACGGCGTCTCGGCGGGATGCACGGCGGCGGCAAACTGCTGGGCATACACGTCCTGCCACGGCGTCTGATCGTCGCTCGTCAGGTAGCCGCTGCGCGCGCCGCGGTACACGTTCGGGTCCTCGGCGCCGGGCGGGACCACGCCCTGATCGCGCAGAGCGCGCGCTGCCAGCAGCAGACGCCGGCGCGTGCGCGTGATCATCTGGTCCGACGGGGCCAGGTGCTCGAGCTCGTGATCGACGATGGGACCCATGCTCTCGGTGATCGCCTGATCCTGCAGATGGATGCCGTCGATGCCGCTGTAGATGATGTTGTCTCTTTGCGCGGCGCGGTTCATGCCCCAGTCGTTGCCGGCGTTCTCGGCCATGCGCCAGCGGCCGAGCCAGTCGGTGGTGTTGGGCAGCATCCGGTTGCCGCGGCTGGTGCCGCCGATCGGCCGTCCGTCCTTGAAGGCGGGTTGCGGCAGCGACATGGCCGACACCGCGCGCTTCCACCAGATGAAGCAGAACATGGTGTGATTGTCGTCGAGCGGCACCCAGGCGCGCGCATGCATGTGGCTGCCGAACTCGCCGTTCGGCGCCTGCGTCCAGAACGGAAACAGGAAGTTGGCGAAGCGCCAGTAGGTCCGGCCCGGACCGGCCTCGCGATAGCCCGCATACTGCGTGCCCCAGGGCGTGTCGGCGAGATGATATTCCGGCGCACGGTTGACAACGGTGTGGCGCACCGGCTCGTCCTCGGCCAGGTCGTCGGGATCGACGTGACCGGCATGCAGGAAGCCGAAGTGCGAGGTGTCGATCTCACCCTCCAGCGCCTGGAGGTAGTTGCAGTCGCGCTGGATGAAGGTGACCTTGATCTCGTCGGCGGGCATGTCGAGGATCTCGAAGGCCGGCAGCGGCGGTGCCTCGGCGCGCTGGCCCATGTAGACCCAAACCACGCCCGCGCGCTCGACGACCTTGTAGGCCCTGGCCTTCACCTTCTGCATGAAGCCGGGCGGGGGAACGCTCGGCATGCCCAGGCAGTTGCCGGCCACGTCGAACTTCCAGCCGTGATAGATGCAGCGGATGCCGCCTTCCTCGTTGCGTCCGAGGAACAGCGAGGCGCCGCGGTGCGGGCAGCGATGATCCATCACGCCCACCCGGCCGTCGCTGTCGCGGAAGGCGATCAGCTTCTCGCCCAGCAGCATCAGGCGCACGGGAGGGCCGTCGCGTTCCAGCTCCGACGACATGAGGGCGGGCATCCAGTAGCACCGCATGAGGTCGCCCATCACGGTGCCGGCGCCCACGCGGGTCAGCTCTATCCCGTCGCTTGCCTTCGTCATCCGATCCTCCCGATCAGGCCGCAGGCCGCTTTATGGCTGGATGCTAGCACGGCTGCGGGGCCGGTCGACAGCCGCAAACGGGTGCGCAAATCAACGCTTGCGCCGCTTGGCGACGTCCTCGGCCTGCAGGTGGCGGCCGCTGTCGAGAAGCTCGAGCATGTACTCGCGATAGGTGACGCCGGCAGCCTCGGCCCGCGCCACGCGCAGCTTCAATATCCCATGCGACGGGTTCTTCCACACCTCGCGATGAACCTTGCGCCAGCGCCAGCGCACGAAGGCGTCGGCGACCGGCTCCTCCAGCGGCGGCCCCTGGTTGTGGCCGATGCGGACCGGCAGGCCCCAGACGAGGATCTCGTGCGGCGGCTTCAGCCCTCGCAGGGCCGGATGCAATCCGCGCTTCTGATTCCTGTCGTAGCGGTCGCCCACGTCCGTTCCCGTCTCATTCGGCCGGCTGCACAGCGGTGCGCCTCTGCAACGCCGCCAGCCAAAGGGCCGCACCGATCAGCACTGCCATGAACGGCACCGCAGCCAGGTTGATGATAAGCCATCCGGCCTTGGCCTGCAGCACGCCCGACAGGGCCGCCGATGTCGCAGTCGCTCCGTAGACCGTGAAATCGTGCGCCGCCTGCACCTTCGCCCTCTCAGCCGGCAGGTAGGTGGTGGTGAGCAGCGTCGATCCGCCGACGTAGGCGAAGTTCCAGCCGACACCGATCAGAATATTGGCGATGGCGAAATTGGCGAACTGAATGCCGGCGAGATTGGCCGACACGCCGGCGAACTCGATCAGCCCACCCACCGCGATGATGGTGAGCACGCCGAAGCGGGATATGAGATGGCCCGTGAAGAACGACGGCAGGAACATGCCGACGATGTGCATCTGGATGACGCTGGCGCTGTCGACGAACGTATACCCGCACGCCAGCATGGCGAGCGGCGTCGCCGACATGGTGATCGTCATGACGGCGTAGCCGAACACGGAGGCGGCAAGTGCCACCTTGAAGGCAGGCTGGCGCAGGATCTCGAGCAGCGGCCGCCCGCCCACGGCGCGCTCGACAGCCGTGAGCCGTGGGATGCGCAGAAGTTGTACGAGCGCGAGGACGGCGAGGGACACGCCGCCCGCAGCCACGTACACGCCCGCGAACATCACCGGCGCCAACCAGTCCACGGTCAGCTTGGCGGCCTGGGGGCCGATGAAGCCGGCGACAACGCCGCCCGCCATCACCAGGGATATGGCCTTGGCGCGGCGATCGGGCGCCGCGGAGTCGGCGGCAGCCAGCCGGAAGTACCAGAAGAACGCGCCCTGCATCCCCTGCAGGAACGCCGCAACGCACAGCAGGGCGAAGCTCTGCTGGTAGATGGCAAGACAGCCGATGGCGCCGAAGCCGACCCCCAGAAGCGCACCCAGGGTGAAGCCGGCGCGGCGGCCGATCACGCCCATCAGCAGCGAGGCCGGTATGGTCGTGGCCATGATGCCGAGGTGGTTGAGGAAGATCGGCACGGTGGCGAGCCATTTGTCATCCACGCCGAGCAGGGCGTAGGCGGCCAGTGGGGTTGTGGCGATCCCCATGCCCTGGATCGACATGAACAGAGCCTGGGCCAGTGCCAGAACCGCAACGTTGCGGTGGCCCGGCGAGGCGGATGCCGATGCTGCGCTCATGCCGTTAGACGTTTCCCGTTGCCGTGACCAACCGCCATGGCTGACGCGGCTGGCATACTCGCCTCGGGCAGAGCCTACAATCGCGGTTGCGCGTTTGCCCTTGCTTCGCTGGCCTGCAGTTTTCGCATCGACCCTTCGTCTGCTCACAGCGATCTCGTTGCAACGGCGTTGTTCCCCGTCGAGCACATATGTTTATGATATTCACATCCGGCGGAAATCATCGGAGACCACATGCTGCAGATCCTCGTCAACACCCCCGTCTGGGTCTGGGTGCTGCTGGCGTTCCTGCTGTTCCTCGGCGTTCGCGCCCTCCGGCCCACCATAGCGCCGCTGTGGCGTACGGCGCTCCTGCCCTCGGCGTTCTTCCTATGGGGCCTGTCGAGCCTCTATGAGTTGCATGGGCTGCGATACGAGCGCGTGCTGCCCTGGCTTGCAGCCGTCGCCGGCGGGACCATCGTCGGGCTCCTCATCGCCCGCACGCAAACCATCCAGGCGGACAAGACCAGGCACCTGGTCCGCACGGCCGGCGGACCGATGACGCTCATCCTGATTCTCCTCATCTTCGCCACGAAGTACGAGTTCGGCTATCTGCACGCGACCAGGCCCGACCTGTTTGCCGAGCCACGCTTCTGGCTCGCCGAGATCGCCGTCTCCGGCGTGATCTCGGGAATGTTCATCGGCCGCTTCGCCGGCCTCCTGCGCCAGTACCGCCAGGCGCCGCACCAGGACCTCGCGGTGTGATTCGCCGTCACGTGGCGGGCAGCTCCTACATCGGGGGCGGCACGTCCCGGCCGACGCCGATGCGTCGCGCCAGCAGCGAGCCGTCGGGCTGCCTTGCCGCCGAGCCGATGAACACGGAAGCACCCGCCTTCAGGTCAGCGATGTCGCCCGGCACGTAGTTGACGATGCCGAGGCCCGGCGGAACGACGATTTTCTTCTCACCATCCTTGTATTTCAGCACGATGGTCTGCCCATCCACGCTGGCGACGGTGCTCTCGACGGTGGCGTTCGTCATGGTGCTCTGCGGGACGAGATCCCAGGGGCCATGTCCCTCGGCGAGGCCGCGCATCGACTCATGGAAGATGTGCACGGAGACGGCGCGCTGGCTGCCGTCGGGTTGCGGCAGCCCGCTGACGCCGATGTAGGAGCCGGGCTTGATATCGGCGAGCGAGGCTTTGGTCGTGACCGACACGCCGCCGCCTGGCGCCAGTTTGACCTTCAGCTCCTGGCCCTCCCGCGAGCGGATCACATAGACATCGCCGTCGATGCGCTCGATCAGGCCGCGCACGCGCAGGGTTTCCTGGGCGAGCCCCGCGGACGCGGCGAGCACGACGCCGGCAAGGGCTGCGAAAAGTCTGAAGGTCGTGCGTTGCATGCGGTGCTCTCCGGGCCAATGTGGGACGTTGAGATCGAGATGGGACGTTGACGGCCCACCGCCTATTCCCTCGACGGCCCGACGGCGTGCTCAAAAAGCGCCCCGCGGGCGCGATCGTGGCGCAAACGCCCCAGCCGTGCCAGGCTTCGGCAGACCGCATCGCGACGAGGACGCCATGTACGCACCCGCCGGCGTGACAACCAGTGCCAACATGCCCGTGCCTGACAGGATGCGGGCGTGGGTGCTCGGCAATCCGGGCGAGGTGCACTTCACCGAGAAGCCCGTGCCGGTGCCGAGACGGGCCGAGGTTCTCGTGCGCATCGATGCGGTTGCCATCTGCGCCACCGACCTCGACGTGATCGCCCACGGGCCGCCGGCACTCATCGAGGGCGGCCTGCCCTTCAACAAGAGCTGGACGCCGGGCCACGAGTACATGGGCACCGTTGCGGCCCTGGGGCCGGGCGTCGACGAATTTGCCATCGGCGACCGGGTGACGGTGGAGATCCATGCCGGCTGCGGCCAGTGCAAGCGCTGCCGCATGGGCATGTACACGTCCTGCCTGAACTACGGCCTCAACTACGGCGAGGTCGACAAGGGCCACCGCGCCAACGGCTTCACCACGGACGGCGGATTCGCCGAATACGCGATCAACAACATCAACACGCTGATCCGCATTGCCGACAGCATGTCGGATGAGGAGGCGACGCTGGTCGTCACTGCCGGCACGGCCATGTACGGGCTGACCGAGCTCGGCGGCCTGGTGGCGGGCGAGAGCGTGGTAGTGATCGGGCCGGGCCCGATCGGCCTGCTGGCTGTGGCGGTGGCCAAGGCGCTCGGCGCGTCGCCCGTGATCCTCACCGGCACGCGCGATGCCCGCCTCGAGAAGGGCCTCGCACTCGGCGCCGACCACGTCGTCAACGTGACGAAGGAGGATGCCGTGGAAGCCGTGCGGCGTCGCAACGGAGGGCGCGGCGTCGACTACGTGATCGAATGCTCGGGCGCCCCCGACGCCGTCAACGCCGCCGGCCGCATGCTCAACCGCGGCGGCAAGATCTGCCTGGCCGCCTTCCCGCACGAGCCGGTGCCGGTCGACATCGCCCATCTCGTGCGCAACAACATCTACGTTTACGGCATCCGCGGCGAGGGCCGGAGCGCAACGCATCGGGCAGAGGCTTTCATGCGCGAGAAGCGGTTCGACGCCCGTCTCATCCACACTCACACCTTCCCCCTGCACGATCTGCCCGAGGCGCTCCGCTACGCGCGTGACCGCGTCGAGGATGCCATCAAGGTGGTGGTGAAAACGCGCTGAGCCGTGCCGGGATGGGCGCCGGCGAAGCGGGCGCGGAAATCGCGGACCACGGGCGAGCGTGAACTTGGCCGATGCCTTGCTGGGGCGGGCCGCGATTATCAGCGCGTGCGGAACAAGTCGATCCTGGCCGCAGTTTATCGGGCAATCTCCCGCCCTGACTCGCACCACGTGCGCGCCGGACCACTCGTCAAGGAGTATCTATGGGACTCTTCACCAAAGACATCAAATCGATGGATGATCTCTTCCTGCACACGCTGGAGGACATCTACTACGCCGAGAACAAGATCGTGAAATCGCTGCCGGAGATGATCGAAAACGCCACCGACGCGCAACTCAAGCAGGGGCTGCAGGTCCATCTCGGCGAGACCGAGGGTCACGTCCAGCGCCTCGAGCAGGTGTTCCAGATGCTGGGCCAGAGCCCCAAGGCCGTGGATTGCCCCGCCATCGATGGCATCATCGACGAAGCCGAGGAGGTGACGGGCGAGGTGGCGGACGACAACGTGCTCGATGCGGCCATCATTGCCGCCGGCCAAGCCGTGGAGCACTACGAGATCACGCGCTACGGCTCCCTCATCGCCTGGGCCAAGCAGCTCGGCCGCGCAGACGTCGCCCGCATCCTCGAGCAGACGCTGAACGAGGAGAAGGCCGCGGACAAGAAGCTGACGACCATCGCCGAAAGCAAGGTCAACCTGCAGGCGGCGCGGTAGTCCCTGCCGGCCCAGGCCGGCCTCGCATCATCGCGGTCCCGGCGCTCGTCGCTGGGACCCGCCTGCTCGTCGCGCAGCTCATTGGCGCGATGCCACGCAGATATCCCCGGATGATGGTGCGCCACTGCGCCGCGCGCGCCGGCTGAGACGGGCGACAAGGCCGCCCCGACACGTTCCTTGATTGTTCCGGACCTCTCCCTGCACGAGCAAGCCTCGTCCTGCCTCGCGCGCGAGGCAGGCTACCCACGCTCCGGCAAGTTGGGCGAGCAGGCCTGGCTCTGCTTGGGCGTCCGGGCGGCGCGCAGCAGGGACGCTTGGCAACCCGCGGCCTGGACGATGCAGCGGCCGCGTGGCAGATCACGCGCTCATCTCATGGCCATCGCCTAGGATGCTCTCGGGTCGCAAGCCGCTCCATGATCCTGCGCTACCTCCTCCCCGGCATCTGGCTCGCGTGGGGGCTGTCGTATCCGATAATGAGCTGGTCGCTCGAGGCGGTGGATATGTTCTCCTCGCGCCTCATCATCATGGCGGCGTCCGGCATCGTTCTCATCACCGTGGCGGCGCTGCTCGGGCGCGGCAGCGTGTGGCCGCAACGGGAGACCTGGGGCCGGCTTGCGCTCGCCGCCTTCTTCAACATGTCGCTGTTCCAGGTGTGCCTCATCTCGGGCGTGTTCCTCCTTGGTCCGACGCGCACGCCGATCCTGATCTATACGATGCCCGCCTGGTCTGCCCTGTTCGCGGCGCTCCTGCTCAAGGAGCGCATCTCGCCGCGCGTCATGGTCTCCGCGGCACTCGGCCTGGTGGCGGTGGCGCTGATCGTCGCCCAGGAGCGACGGCTGGCGAGCACGCACATCGGCACAGCGTTGACGGTGCTCGCCGCCATCTCGTTCGGGATCGGCACGGTGCTCACCAAGGCAGCCAGGTGGCCAGGAGATCCCACCGCGTTCGCCGGATGGCAGCTCCTGGTCGGCGCCATTCCCATCGTGCCGCTGTGGTGGGCGCTCTACGACCATACCTACTTCCATCCCGGTGAGACGCGCGGGCTGCTCTCGCTGGCCTACCTGACGATCGTTGCCAACTCGCTCGCCTACTTCTGCTGGTTCCGGGTCATCGAGGCCCTGCCGGCGTCGGTGGCGGGCATCACCACGCTGGTGGTGCCGTGCGTGGGCTTCGGCTCGAGCGCGCTGCTGATCGGCGGCGGCGTCTCGCACCTGGACGTGCTGGCGCTCGGCCTGGTGCTTGTTTCGGTCACGCTCGTTCTCGCGCAGCGCGCTCCCGAGCGCGCTACCCCCGCACGCGAGGGCAGCAGCGGCCCGTGACATACCCGCGCCGTCGGCGCCGAAGCGCTCTGTCAGCACATCCAGGAAGCCGGGTGGCAGCGCGAAATGCCTTTCGGGCGCGTCGAAACGCGCCGCAGGTGGCGCCGATGACGATGAGGCCCAGCCAGGTCAGCCCCACGATGTACTCACGGAGGCCGCATTCCGCCCTCGCGACATTATTCCGCCACAGGCGGCAGGTCCTTGCCGCAAGCGAGCTTGCCTGCAACGGTTGCAGGCATGGCCGGCGAGGTCGGCACCTCGCCGGCGACGGGTGGGCACGGAATGGGGCGTGGCAAGCGGCGGTTCCTGATGCGCGCCGGATTTGCGGCGGCCTTCAGCGTGTGCGTAGGGTTTCCTCCCCTTGCCACCCGCGCTGTCGCACAGGCCGGCCCCAATCCGCCGGTGCCGGTCCCGCACGAGGTGCACGCGCGCATTCCGCCGCTGCGGGCCGCCAGGAGCGCGCTGGTGGCCTTCGACCTGTCGCCATTTCCCTACGAGGGCGTGGTGCCGCGCACGCAGCGGCCGTTCTTCGACGTCACCGACGAGGACGGCCGGCGCGGCCACAGCTCGTCGCGCGCCGGCGTGCTGTGGGAGGATGACGCCTACAGCGACAAGCGCGCACTGCTGTTCCTGCCCAAGGGCTTCGACGTGCGCCGTCCCGGCGTCATCGTCGTCTTCCTGCACGGCAACCGTGCCACCCTGGAGCGCGACGTGACGCGGCGGCAGCGCGTCGTCGCCCAAATCGAGGAGGCCAACGTCAATGCCGCGCTGGTGGCGCCGCAGCTTGCGGTCAATGCCAATGACTCCAGCGCCGGCCGCTTCTGGGAGACCTACGGCTTCGCCCGCTTCATCGGCGAGGCCGGCGCCCATCTGGCGCACCTCTACGGCGACAGGCGCACGCGCAAGACCTTCGCCACCCTGCCCGTGATCATCGTCGCCTACAGCGGCGGCTACGTGCCCGCGGCGTGGGCGCTCTACAGGGGCGGCAGCGACGCCCGCGTCATCGGCGTGCTGCTGCTCGACGCGCTCTACGGCGAGGTCGACAAGTACGCCGACTTCATCGCCCGCAACCCGAAGGCGTTCTTCATCAGCGCCTATACGTCGTCCTCGGCGCGAGGCAACGAAACGCTGCAGCAGGCGCTGGCCGAGCGCGACCGGCCCTTCGCCACCAGCCTGCCGCCCCGCCTGCAGGGCACCGTTGCCTTCCTGCGGACCACGGGCGCCGACCACGAAAACTTCGTCACGCACGCCTGGGTGGATGATCCGATCCGGGACGTCCTGGAGCGACTGGGCGGATACAGGCGCTACCCGGGG
>DATFCC010000054.1:0-6547 GCA_035253505.1 Hyphomicrobiaceae bacterium | reverse complement strand
AAGAAGTAGGCAATCCAGGCCGTCACCAGCACTGCCAGCCAGGCCAGCGGCGGCAGCAGCAGGAACAGCAGCAGTGAGACGCCCGCGCCGATGGCGACGAACTTGATGCCGTCGCTGTGGATCGGCACCAGCGTGTCGGCGATGGTGTCGAACAGACTATGGCGCTGCTCAGGCACGCGTGCCCCCGGTTTGCGTGTGGCTTGGGCGGTTGCAAGCGAATCGCGCGCGTTGCGGCTGTCGGTGCCGCGGCGAGGGAGCGACTGCCGGGAGCAGACCGGTCATTGCACGGGCAGGGCGACGTGGCGCGTGTCGCCTTTGCTGTCTTCCAGGCGCAGCAGCACGGCCTTGCGCCCCGACTTCTTCATCTTGTCGACGCCCTTGGAAATGTCATCGAGCGAGGCGACGGTCTCCTGCGCCACCTCGACGATCACGTCACCCACTTTGATGCCGCGCTCGGCGGCGGGGCTCGCCGGGTCCACCTCGAGCACGATGACGCCCTTGGCGTCCTTGCCGACCTTGTGCTTGGCGCGCAGCTCCTCGGTCAGGGGCGACAGCACGAGGCCGATCAGCGCCGACTGGGTCGGACGCGTGTTAGAGCCGGACTTGTCGCGCTCCTTGCCCTTGTTGTTCTTGTTCCTGGGCTCCCTCGCCGACGATTTGACCCCCTCTTCCTCGGTCAACCGGCCGACGGCCACTCTCAGCGTGGAGCGCTGGCCCTTGCGCAGGACCTCGACGTCGACATCCTTGCCGATCGGGGTCTGGGCGACTAGGCGCGGCAGGCCGCGCATGGTCGTCACGTCCTTGCCGTCGAACTTGAGGATGACGTCGCCATCCTGGATGCCGCCCTTCGCGGCGGGACTGTCGGGGGTGACGGTGGAGACCAGGGCGCCGGTGTTCTCCTTGACGCCATAAGCCTCCGCCATCTCGTCGGTGATGGTCTGGATCTTGACGCCGAGCCAGCCGCGCCGCGTCTCGCCGAACTGGCGCAACTGGTCGATGACGACCAGCGCGGTGTCGGACGGCACGGCGAACCCGATGCCGATCGAGCCACCGGTCGGCGAGATGATGGCCGTGTTCACGCCAATCACCTTGCCGTCCATGCCGAACAGGGGCCCGCCCGAGTTGCCCTTGTTGATGGCCGCGTCGGTCTGCAGGTAATCGTCGTAGGGGCCGGAATTGATGTCGCGCTGCTTGGCCGAGATGATGCCCACTGTCACCGAGCCGCCGAGCCCGAACGGGTTGCCGATCGCCAGCACCCAGTCGCCGACCTTGAGCCTTTCCGACGAGCCGAAATCCACCTGCGGCAGGGGCTTCTTCGGGGTCACCTTGAGGAGCGCAAGGTCCGTCTTGGTATCCTTGCCGAGCACCTTGTCGACCTTGAGCTTGCTGCCGTCGTGGAAGTTGACGATGATCTCGTCGGCGCCGTCGATGACATGATTGTTGGTGACGACGAGGCCTTCGCGGCCGTCGACGACGAAGCCGGAGCCGAGCGAGGAGACCTTGCGGTCGGCGGGCGATTTCCCGCCCTTGCGATTGAAGAAGTCCTCGAAGAATTCCTCGAACGGGGCGCCCTTCGGCACCCGGGGCAGGGGCGCACCCTCCGGCCCCTTCACGGTCTGGCTGGTGGAGATGTTGACCACCGCATCGATGAGCTTCTCTGCCAGCGGGGCGACGCTGGTCGGGCCCTGGAACTGCTGGGCGGCCGCCGGCGCCAGCATCGCCAGCAGGAACGCTGCCACGGCGCCCGCGTGCAGGGGCCATCGTCGCGTTGCCGGCCGCTTGCCCGCCCGATCCGACAGCGTGCAGTGGTGCAGAGGGCCGCTCATGGCCAAGTCTCCTAAGCGCTCGCGTGCATACTCGATTCTAGCGATGACGATGGCACAATTGCAACGCCAGCCGTCAGCCCCGCACGAGCCAGACGAGGAGAAGGCCGGCCCCGATGGCCGCCGCTCCCGCCATGCGCAACGTCCGCTCGGGTGTCTGCGCCGCAACTGCGAGCAGCCTCAGAGCAAGTTCCGGACTCGCTGCCCACAGCAGGCCCTCGATCACCATCACCAGCCCGAGAGCGACCAGAAGGTCGCTCATCGCTTCGGCTGCGCTGGCGCGCCGTTGTTCCCCGACGGATTGGTGAAGTACTTGAAGAATTCGCTGTCCGGCGCCAGCAGCATGCGGGTATCGCCCGGGCGCATGCCCTGCTCGTAGGCCTGCATCGACCGGTAGAAGCCGAAGAAGTCCGGATCGCGGCCGAAGGCCTCGGCGAAGATGCGGTTGCGCTCGGCATCGCCTTCGCCGCGCAGTTGCTCGCCCTCGCGCGTAGCCTCCGCCTTGATGACGGTGGCCTCGCGGTCGGCCGTGGCGCTGATGCGGTTGGCCGCCGCCTTGCCTTCGGCCCGGAACTCGGCGGCCTCGCGCTGACGCTCGGCGCGCATGCGGTCATAGATGTTCTTGGAGTTCTGCTCGGGCAGGTCGGCACGCTTGATGCGCACGTCCACCACCTCCAGCCCGAACTCCTTGCCTTCCTCGTTGACCTGCTGGGCGATGCGCTTCATCAGGGCCTCGCGCTTGTCGCGCACCACGTCCTGGAAGGTCGTTCCGCCCAGCACGCGGCGCAGGGACGACTCGATGATCGGCCCGAGGCGGGAGCGGACCTGGCGCTCGTCGCGCACAGACTGGTAGAACAGCAGCGGATTGACGATGCGGTAGCGGGCAAAAGCATCGACGACGATGCGCTTCTGGTCGGAGGCGGTCACCTCCTGCGGCGCCGTATCGAGGTCGAGGATGCGCTTGTCGAAGTAGTCGACGGTCTGCACCACCGGGATCTTCCAGTAGAGGCCGGGGTCGGAGATGATGCGGACCGGCTTGCCGAACTCGAGCACGATCGCCTGCTCGTTCTGATGCACGATGAAGAGCGCGAAGTAGGCGACGGCAGCGAGCGCGCCGGCAATCACCACGATGGCTGCGAGGAGTGCCCGGATCATCAGTTGGCCCCCTCGCGCTTCTTCTGCATCTGCTCGAGCGGCAGGAACGGCACCACGCCCTGGCCGCCCTTGCTGTCGAGGATGATCTTGTCGGTGCCCCCGAGCACGCGCTCCATGGTCTCCAGATACATGCGCCGGCGCGTCACTTCCGGCGCCTTCTTGTATTCCTCGTAGACCTTGAGGAAGCGGGCCGTCTGGCCGGTGGCCTCGGCGACCGTCTGGTCCTTGTAGCCGCGGGCGCCCTGAAGGATGCGCTCGGCCTCGCCGCGCGCTTCCGGCACGATGCGGTTGGCATAGGCGAACGCCTCGTTCTGCAGGCGCTCCTTGTCGGCGCGCGCGGCCTGCACGTCGCGGAAGGCGTCGATCACCTGGCTCGGGGGATCAACCTTCTGCAGCTGCACCTGATCGATGCGTATGCCGGACTTGTAGCTGTCGAGCACGTCCTGCATCAGCTTCTGCACGGCCTGCTCGGTCTTCTGGCGGGCCTCGGTGAGGATCGGCTGGATGTCGGATTGGCCGACGACTTCGCGCATGGCGCTCTCGGCCACCTCCTTCACCGTGATCTCGGGGTTCTGGATGTTGAAGAGGTAGGCCTGGGCGTCCTTGATGCGCCAGTACACGACGAAGTCGACGTCGACGATGTTCTCGTCGCCCGTCAGCATCAGGCTTTCCTCCGGCACGTCGCGCACGGCGCCGAAGCCGCGCGTGCCCTGGCCCGTGCGCATGCCCACCTCGATGATGTTCTGGCGGGTGACCTTCGGCAGACGCACCTCCTCGATCGGATAGGGCAGGCGGAAGTGCAGGCCCGGCGGCTCGCTGCGGATCGGCTGGCCGAAGCGCATGACCACGCCGAGCTCGTCGGGATTGACCCGGAAGGTGAAGGCGAAGAACGCGACCACCGCGGCAATGCCGATGGCAATCAGGAAGACGAACGATCCGGGCACGCCGCCGCCGCCGGGCATCACCTGCTTGAGCTTGTCCTGGCTTCGCTTCAGCAGCTCCTCGAGGTCGGGCTGGTGATGCGGGCCGCCGGAAGGCCCCTGCCCCCAGGGGCCGCCTCCGCCGCCTCTGCGACCGCCGCCGCCACTCTGATTGCTCCAGGGCATGAAGCTCAACCTTTCCCGTATCGCTACGCCGATTGCAGGTCGTGTGCCCGGTCCCGCGGTGGGTCGGGATCAGAGTGCGTGCACCCCTGCTTTCTTCTAGGAAACCGCCTGCCGTGTTGCTTATAGGGCACCCACCTGGGCCACGCAAATTAACGTGGGTGGCTCGGTATATGGGGTGGGACCGGCGCTTGCGCCATGCCTCGCAGCCTTAGACTTGCCGGTCCAACACTATGAAATCAGCGGCGAAATCATCCTTCGGTGTCCGCTGCATCGGCTCGCGCGCCGTCTCGCGCCAGATGGCCGGATCGGGGGCGGGGAAACGGGTGTCGCCTGCCGGCGCGGCGTGCACCCGGGTGAGATAGATGCGATCGGCGACCGGGAGCGTGGCGTGGAAGATGGCCTCCCCTCCGATCACGGCGATTTCCCCGACGCCGCGGCCGGCGGCCAGCCTGGCGCCCAACGCGATGGCCTCCTCGATCGACCCCGCGCGGTGCACGCCTGCGGCAGCGAATTTTGGCTGCCGCGTCACGACGATGGTATCCCGCCCATCGAGCGGCCTGCCGATCGACTCGTAGGTCTTGCGGCCCATGATCATCGGCTTGCCGAGGGTCAGCGCCCGGAAGCGCCTGAGGTCCGACGGCAGCCGCCATGGCAGATGGCCGTCGCGGCCGATCACGCCGTTCTCGCCGGCCGCGACGACCAGGGCGATGCGGACCTTCCCGCTCACACCGCCACCGCCGCCTTGATGTGAGGGTGCGGATCGTAGCCGGTGAGCTGGAAATCCTCGAACCGGAAGTCGAAGATCGAACGCACCGACGGGTTGATCTCCATGCGCGGCAGAGCGCGGGGCGTGCGCGCAAGCTGCAGGTCCGCCTGTTCCAGGTGGTTCACGTAGAGATGCGCGTCACCGAAGGTGTGGACGAACTCACCCGGCCGCAGGCCCGTCACCTGCGCCATCATCATGGTGAGCAGCGCATAGCTGGCGATGTTGAACGGCACGCCGAGGAACACATCGGCCGAGCGCTGATAGAGCTGGCAGGAAAGCCGCCCGTCGGCAACGTAGAACTGGAACAGGCAGTGGCAGGGCGCCAGCGCCATCTCGGGAACGTCGGCCGGGTTCCAGGCCGATACGATCATGCGGCGGCTGTCGGGGTTGATCTTGAGAGTCTCGACGACCTCGCAGATCTGATCGATGGTGCGGCCGTCCGGGGCGGCCCAGGAGCGCCATTGCTTGCCGTAGACGGGCCCGAGGTCGCCGTTCTCGTCCGCCCACTCGTCCCAGATCGAGACCCCATGAGCCTTCAGGTAGCTCGTGTTGGTGTCGCCGGCCAGGAACCAGATCAGCTCGTGGATGATCGACTTGAGATGCACCTTCTTGGTGGTCACGAGCGGGAAGCCGGCCTCCAGATTGAAGCGCATCTGATGGCCGAAGACGCTGAGCGTCCCCGTGCCTGTCCGGTCGGCCTTGCGGGCGCCGTGCCTGCGCACGCGGCGCATCAGGTCGAGATACTGCTCCATGGCACCACGTTAGCTCGATTCTGCAGCGTTTTCAGCGTTGCGGCTCAACTGGGCAGGGGCACCTGCCGCAGGATCAGCACGATCAGCGAATTATAAAGGGCGTGGCAGAAGATGGGCACCAGCAGGCTGCCCGTCCTCCACAGCAGCCAACTGAAGAAAACGCCGATCAGGAACACCTCCACCATGCCGGCCGGCGAATAGCCGGCGTGAAGGGCGGTCCACAAACCGGTCGAAAGCGCCGCTCCGCCGGCAAAGCCCAGGCGCGAACGCGCCAGCGCGGACAGCAGGAAGCCCCGGAACAGCAACTCCTCCGACAGCGGCGCCCCCACCCCCACCACCAGCAGGGCGAGGAGCCACTGCTCGCCGAAGAGGCGCACGAACGGCCGCATGTCGGCGTAGATGTCCTGCACCAGGAAGGCCTGGGCGACGCTCACGGCCACCTGCAGCGCGGCCAGCGCCAGCACGGCCTTCAGGTAGATGCTGGGCGGCCCCGGCGAGCGCAGCGCCAGCACATCGCGCAGGCGGCCGCCGAACATGACGCTGGCGAGGAGCGTCAGGACGATGGCGACCCCCTGCCACACGGCCAGCGTTCCCAGGCCGCTCACGTCCTGGCGCCAGGTGCTGGGGCCCGCGCCGGAAGGAGCCATCAGGTCCGCGTTTCTGAGGATCAGGAGGCTCGCGCCGAGGATGCTGGCTCCCACGATGACGACGGTCGCCAGCAGGGCCAGGCCGGGCGACCATGGCGTGCGCGGCTCGTAGGCAGGCGGGCCGCGAAAGAGGCTGGGGCGGCCGACGGGCGGAAGTTGCATGCGCTGGGGTTGCCTTTCACGTGCCAGCCCGTCGCCACGCGCGTGCGGGCGGGTCCAGGGATAGCTTTTAATTAACGCCGCTCCCTCCTATATATGGTCTGCCGGATTCGTCCGGCTATGGCGATAAATGGACGTC